>CBFDBN010000242.1:0-6234 GCA_965603055.1 uncultured bacterium
TGTCAAGATGATCGGCAAGACGCATATCTTTAATTATCCGTTGAAGATATTCTGTAGTCATGACGACGTAAGAATGGTCGTTCACTGTTATTTCAATTGGGCCATCATGACATGCTTTGAGAACATTTTCTGGCTGCTTGATAAAAAACGTTAACGCCTTCTCAGTAAACATATCGAACACTCTCAGTCTATTTATTGTTAGTCACCAGTTTTAGACTTTTTCAATTCTAATTTAACAAAAATATTTCGCTTTGTCAACACAAAAGTTTACTATTTTTAAATATACAAAAACGGGAATCGGGATTTGGGATTCGTGATTCGTGGCCTTTATCTTATGAAATTCATCGCGATATGGCATTTTATTGTCCCACTATAATTACTGATTTAACAAGAAATTATTAATCGTGCATTCTTGATTAACCTGGAGCAAAATACTATCCGATCAAAAAGCAATCATCCCAATTACCGAATGTACAATAGGCGTTTAATAACAACTTCACTCGAAGCTTCCACTTGATAAAAATAAATACCGGAACTCATCAATTTCCCACGATGATCTTTACCATCCCATTGAATTTTATGATAGCCGGCATTCAGTTTTTGATTGATTAATGTTGCGATCTCCTGTCCCATCATATTGAAAATAGTAAGCTTGACTTGAGTGGCTTCTGGGATTTGAAACCGTATTATAGTCGAGCTATTAAATGGATTGGGATAATTCTGCTTGACTTCAAATTTGGTGGGTCGCTTTTCACTTTCAGCATTTTCAATGGCTGAAGAGGATTTAATCGAGAAAGGTGAATCACTCTCGTCAAAAGATTTATTTCCATCAAAATCGTATACATGAATGCGTAATTTACATTGTGAGCTTGAAACACCGGGGATATTCCAGACATAACGTTGCTTATCATTCGGATTGAATTTTGCAATTACCTGCCAGCTATTGCCATCGTCTATGCTCAGCTCGATAAAAGTCGAGTCAATTCCCATATTATCTTCAGCCTGCCAGATGATAGTATCAATGGCCGTGCCCTGTAATTGCTCGCCACCATTGGGATAAACCAGGCTAATTTCAGGCTGAAGCGTATCGATTCCCACAAAATCCTGGTTCGAGAAACTATTCTGTAATGAAGCAAACACTCGATTAGGCGGCTCAAATCGAAAGCCATTCCGGTACGGGGTAACCTGGTAATCACCCTGTATCAAGAAATTAAAAGAATATTCAGTGCTGATTGAGAGCAGGAAAGTATCTTGAAAAGCGCCTGATAAAATTACCTCGGTGTTGGGAATCTGACGACCACTACTATCATTAATTTCCCCAATGATGAAATAGAAATCTGTATATGATGCAATAGCTAAATGAGGTTTGTCCATGACTACAGTTATAGGATTGCCGGGAACAGGAGCTTTATCTACATGCCAGCCCTTAAAATCGAACGTCTCCTCCCCGATAATGACCTGCTGAGGAACCGACGATAACGAAGCGGAAAATCCTAGATCGTACCACCCCATTTCAGGAAATTTAATTAAGCCTGTCGGATGCGTATCAGCGAATAAGAAATGTTGAGTTGAAAGAAATGCAGTCAATTGTAAAACCGAATCAGCTTTTACAATATGTTTTTGTGCGCCCTGGTCACTCCAGGATTTGTATCCATAGCGGCTCTTTGAATCGGGTGCCAGTTGTAGTGAGTCAATCGATACAGTATGTTCGGATTGAAAATCCCAAAATTTTGAATAAGGTGCGGGAAACCTAATGCCATCCACATAGACCGATGTTCCAGCAGCAATATTTGTGGTTACAGTTACGCGTACACTATCAATTTGATATGCCGCTTCAGCGACATGGGATGTATCCATCAAGATTTGAACTGGATTTCCTGCATTAGCCTGGCCATCGACAGACCAGCTATCAAACTGGTAGATAAAATCAGGTAAATTTAAATTTTGCTCTGCTGTATCTGACAAAACTGCCTGATGTTTGGCATACCAGCCAGATTTTTTGAAATTGGCAATTCCTCCCGGTTTGGACTTAATCTTCAAATAGTGCTCTGTCTGCCATAAGGCTTGTTCAAAAATCGGCTCCAAAACAACAACATCCACAAGCCGCTTATCACCACTGTAACTTCCCTCACCATTTCCGTGCCATGAATCAAAAACATATCTCGTACCCTCAACCAAAGAGACCAGGGAATCGATTCCAATTACAACAGTATCGCCCCTGTCGTGCCACCCTGCTCCAACTGGAGTTCCATAAGGCGACTCAATTTTTAAATTGTATTGCCTCTTCCATTCCGCAGTTTCGACGACTGGGTCATTCATTATAATTGTAACTGTTCGCTCTGTTCCGGTGTAAGCGCTGTTTCCGGTTCCATTCCATTTATCAAAAATATACCGGGTACTATCAGTTTCGTTTGCAAGGGAATCAATTGAACAAATTGCAGTCGTTCCGTTAATATACCAGCCACCTCCCTGAACAGTACCATATTCAGAATTGACAGCTAACAAAAATTCTTCATTCACATTGAGTGTAAACGTGGTATCAGAGACTGGTACAACTGAATGAAGCGTGTCACCCTCATCGCTCCAATTTTTAAAAGAAAATCGAATATCCGCTGCCCGGTATTGTGGCGAATGAGTGCCAATGGTATGGATTGAGCCATGCGTCCAGGTTGTATCAAACGGTAAGTATTTTTCAATTCCATCAAGCAATATTTTAATGGGAATAGCAACATTGGCTTTAAAATGAACCAATACTGGTGGGTGTAAAATTTTAATCGATCCATTAGTTATCATCGTATTTGGCTGACCGGCATTGAATTCAAATTCCTGAAACACTAATTGAGTCGAATCATTAATTTCACCAACTATATTGAGAATTATATAAATCAAGGCACCAGCATGTTGAAGCGGCTCCACGCCGTAATTCCCGATTGCGATTTCCCCGGGAGTAGCCATATTAATCCATGTCGTCCCCCATGATTCAGTCAATGTTTTCGTAGAGTCAATTCCAATTGCCTTTACAACGGTAGAATCATATTTTATTTTGAATTGATAGGAATAGACCCCCTGACCGGTTAAATCTGAAACTGTGACCGGGACATTCAATGTATCGCCGGGATAGGCTGATGTGTCAGATAGATTAACAGTTACTTCAGCAAAAGAAATTTTTGTCATTAAAATCAGCAAAAAAATAATTGCAAAACTTGATGTGCGGCGCATGTTGTTTACCTCGTTTTCATTTGATTAAAATTTTTACAACTGGAGTGCAATCCCTTTATGGACTGCGTGATGATGGGGTGCATAAACAGGCTGTCTACGAACTACTAAAACTGTAATGCAAGCATCTTGCTTGCAAAACCGTTTTTGAAAATTTTAGACTTACGCAAAACAAGATCACAAGCCAGAGGCTTATGCTACAGTTCATGGACAGTTTGTTTATGGACTGCCTGATGATGCGGTGCATAAAGGCACCGCACTCCGGATTTTCTCACTTAATAAACAATAGCTTGAAAGATTTATCCTCGCTTCCACTTACAACTCGGCAGATATAGATGCCCGAGCCCACTGGATGATTATGTTCATCGACACCATCCCAGTGAAATGTGTAATGACCCGGTACTAAATTCCTATTGATTATTTTTTTGATAATTTCCCCTTTCAAATTATAAATCGCTAAATTTACATTTGAAAATTTATTCACCAATAATCGAATTGATGTTCGATGATTAAATGGATTGGGGTAATTTTGAAAAAGCTTAAATGATTCTGGTTTATTTAATGTCTGTGCTTCTGATATTAAGATTGTTCCTTGAATGGGTGGCTGATTGTTAATCTGATATTTTTCAGTTTTGAAATCAGCATTGCCAATTGATTCGTCTTTATTATTGAATAAAAGTGTAATTAAATCACCTCCGCCAGTGATGGCTTGAGAGCCAAATAAAACTAAATTCAGATTATCCTGCTGCTGATAAATAATCAATTCAAAATCCGAAGCGATCGCAGATTTTTGAATTTCGATCAACTTAAATTGATCAGAATGATATTCAAGGCGAAAATCTAATGAGAGAAGATTCATACCTGGTTCAATTACAACCCGGATTTTGACCCGGTTATTTTCGACTGTTGCTTCTGGCAAATCAATTTTCGCAGTGAGTTTTGAGAGATTTGATGAACCAGGATATTGCCAATCGCCATGTACATTACCAACGATTATTGCTGAAAAATTTTGCTGGAAATAGTCTTTATCCAGGTTAAAAAATTCCTTTTTAGCAGGACTGAAAACCCATTCACCGACGTGTGAACCGGAATCTTCAAATCCAACAACATAACGGGCGATTAGCGCCGCATCAAAAGCCGTGATGGTTGAATCCTGGTCTGCGTCTGCAGCAATTTGTTGTAAGCTATCTAACTTATTCATTCGGACAGCAGCCTGAAGGGTAAGGGCAGCATCATAAGCCAGAATTGTTTCAGAATCGAAATTGGTATATCTCGCTTTAGATGGAATGAAAATATAGTCTTGATTAAAAGGAAGAATTAGATTGTAACTTCCTTTTCGATCAGTTAGCAGTGAGTCTGTTATTCCACCCAGTATTTTTATACAGACATCTGGTACTGGATTATCATTTGAATAGTAGCGAACCTGTCCATCAATTTCAAAGCGATCTCGATTGCTCAAAACCAGGTAGACCTTCCCGGCATGCTCATTATTATCACTGTTGTAAGAGGCTGAAATCCAGGGATCACCCAGGCCATCGCCATTAGCATCGTTTCCTGCCACGCAATAGCCGGCATAATCGCCTTCGTACTCTCCCACAAAATAATCAGGGATTTCTGACAGGCTCAGGTTATATTCCCAACCTGCTGCCCTTCCATAGATCAGGTATGCTTTTCCACAATTACTTCCAACCTGATCATTATGCCAGGCACCTATCAAGATTTCATCACAGCCATCATAATTCAGGTCAGGCACGCCAGAAACGCTCCAACCTGCCTGGTCATCAACTTTTTCGCCTTTCCATGCGGCATCAGCCTCAACAAGATTAAAGATAGGGGACCAGCCAGCAGCCTTTCCCAGAACCAGGTAAACTTTACCAGAATTGACACCGTTTCTATCATTGGCAAAAGCGCCAATTAATATATCGCTAAATCCGTCATTATTAACATCACCGGCCCAGGCGAGACCCCACCCGGCATGATCTCCCGGGTTTTCACCTTCAAATATTACATCAGCGTTATCCAGGTCAAAGTTTGTACCCCAGTCCACATTGGTTTTGCCAAAAATCAGGTAAACTCGACCCCCGGTATTTTTATGATGGGGAGAGCCAATGAGAAAATCAGCATAGCCATCACCATTAATATCTCCAGCCGATGACACAATATAACCTGCCCAGGCTCCATAATAATTGGTGATAAAACTGGCATCAGCAGATTCGATATCATTATTTCTATTCCAGTTAGATGCTTTTCCCAGGAACAGGTAAGCCTTGCCACCTTCATAAGCCCCATCATCATTTAGAGGCGCGCCGACAATAAAATCATCATATCCATCTTTATTGACATCACCGACTATAGCCACTGCTTCGCCGGCATGATCATAATCATACCTGCCCACAAAAGAGGCATCAGCCTCGTCCCGGGCGACACAATCATAACCCCAATCAGCATTGGCTCTTCCAAAAAAGAGAAAGGCGTACCCCGGGTTGGGACCGCCTTCTTCGTTACCTGCTGGCGCGCCTATCACAAAATCATCATAGCCATCACCGTTCACATCACCATTACCCGACACATAAAATCCAAACGCATCATATTCATATTTACCCAAAAAACGCGCATCAGCTTCCCTGAGTCTTCTTTTTAATCCCCACACATTATCCTTATGACCCAAAATCAGGTAGGCTGCGCCAGCATCGTAACCGCTTTCTCTATTATGAAAGGTGCCAATCAAAAAATCCTCATATCCATCGCCATTGACATCACCAGCATTTTCCATGTAATAGCCGACTCGTTCGTAATAAAACTCACCTAAAAATGAGGCTGAAGGTTCTAAATTGCCTGTCTGTTGAATTTCACTTGATCCATCATTTGCCAGGACCAATTGACCAAAACAAGTAATTATTAACAATCCCTTTAAAACTCTGATGCAGTGCTTAAGTTGCATGTTCTTGCCCCCGGGTTGATAAGTGGCTATTGAATCTTTGCGATGTTTCTTTTTGATCAAAAAAGGTAGAATAATCA
>CBFDBN010000243.1:0-6182 GCA_965603055.1 uncultured bacterium
GCCTGCAATTTAGCGATATCGCCATCTTTACGTGCCTGCGAAGCTTTAATTGTAGCCTCTTTGTCGGTTTCTGCCTGGGCAATTGCAGCGCTCATTTTCACCTGCGAGATTTGCGGTTGTCCTAAGGCAGCAAGGTATCCCTGCGTATCATTAATATCTTTTAATGCAAACGCCAATACATCCAGTCCCATCCGTTCGAAATCCTCTCGAGAACCATCAATAATTTTATTAGCAAACTTCTCTCGATTTTGATAAATCTCCTCAACGGTCATCGAACCGATCACCGCTCGCATATATCCTTCCAGAACGTCATTGGAAACATCCTTAATTCCCTCTCCACCAGTACTCAAAAACTGCTCGGCAGCACGACGAATCATATATTCTTCGCTATCGATTTTCACCTGTGCCGTGGCTTCGGCAATGATATGGACGCCTTGAGCCGTAATAACTTCCGGAGTTTTGATATTTACGGTGTAAATTTCAAGCGGTAAGATTTGAACCTGCTCAATAAGTGGTTTGACAAACGTACCCCCTCCAATACTCATTCGATAACCGATTTTTCGGGCGGTCCCATCGGGGTCAGTCACCTTTCTCATCCGTCCACCAGAAATGATTAGCACTTCATTGGGACCAACTTTGCGATACTGTTTCGCTAATGCTAAGATAATGAAAGCAAGAACAACAACAACTGCACCAATAATAATCAATAAATTAACGGTACTGATTTCCATTACACCCTCCCTGGTGCTTCAATTAAGCTTGAAAATTAATTTAACGATTTAATTAAAAAATGAACATCAAATATATGGATATTTTTACTATTTTGCAATATATTTTTTTGAAATTTTATAATGGGATAAAATAACATTTTGTCCTACAATCTTGGCTCCAAAATATCAACCGGATACCAATCCGAAAATTCTTTAATCACTTTAACGATTTCATCATCATGCCAGGGATTGATAAAGTCAATAATCTGATCTTCCTTTGGAAAAAGACTTTGACAATATTTTGGCAACTTTTTCTGATTCAAAAGCATGTTGATCAGAAGCATAATTCCCGAATCTACCACTGCTAAAATACTGAATAATTGCATCTATTTCAGGGGAATAAAGACTTTTCTTTTTCATAAGCATTTTTTTAATTTTCTTTTTTCTCTCTGCGTTTCTCGGCGAACTCTGCGGTTTGATATTTTTTTATGAAAGAAAATATTAACGTGATTAAGTGAACTTTCACATTTCAAGTTAAATATAGCAGAATTAAAATATAATGTCAAGCAAAAATAAAATAAGTGCCAAAACCTTCTGTTCATTTTCTCCAAATACCCTCTAAAAAAGCTATTGCATTTTAATCTCAAAAATCTTATATTCAAATGAATTTGAAAAAAAAATGAAAATTTACCACTAACTGACAATAATCTTCTCAACACTAAATAACTTATGGGAATAATCTATGAGCGACACCACATATAATGAAGAAGAATACAAACGGTTCTATGAAAATCTATTACCCTTATTAAACGGTTCAAATATTCAACATCTCGATTTAAAAAAATTAAAGAAACCCGCGATTCAAACCGGAACGAAAACAAAATTTGGTTCCTACGGTTGGCGTTCATCAGTATCAAGCCGTGTCGCACCAAAGACAGTCTATCTTGGCAATCCCAAAGTTCGACTGCCGCTCCCTACCGAATTACACAAAAATATCATTGAACATGCTCCCGAAGAACTTCACAAAGTACTTCATTTAATGCGTACCATGCCCTTTGTTCATCTTCGCAGGCAAATGGGAGATAACAGCGATTTTAATCCAATCTGCAATCTTTATGTGTCGGTTGCCGATGCAAAAAATTATCGCATTTCCTACATGTGGGGCAATACGATGGGCAATGTCAATAAAAAGCGGCCCGGTCCTGAATTTACGATGATTCATATCCCTGAAGAACACCCGATGCGGCAACAAGTACTGGTTTTGCCAGAATATAATTTGAACATCGCCCTGGGCACTGATTATATGGGTGAGGACAAAAAAGGATTTCTTAGGCAGGCAATGTGGTATGCTGATGAGCATGACATGCTGGGACTTCATGCCGGGACAAAGTTAGTGTATATTCGAGACGCAAAGACCAATAAAATCAAACGTTACGGTGTATTTCTTTTTGGACTTTCTGCCACGGGAAAATCGACCTGGTCCTGTCATCAGTTAGGTCTTGATCATAAAAAAGGTGAAAAAACAGAAGCAGTCCAGGACGATATCGTTTTTCTTCGTCGCGATGGTTCGGCATTCGGGAGTGAACAAGGTTTCTTTGTGAAAACAGACGTTGACAAAGAATTGCAGGAAGCGATGTATTACGCGCTCATCGATAAATCTGCGCTGTATGAGAACGTAATGATCGATTCTGAGGGTAATCCTGATTTTCTCGATGAAAAACTATGTGCCAATGGACGATCCGTTATTCGGAAAGATAAACTGAGGATTAAATCAGGCAGAAAAATGGTTGGCATCGACGCTAAAACAATTAATCTTCCTCCCTTAGAAGAACTTGATGGAATCGCATTTGCCTTCATTACCCGAAGAAATACGATCATGTCCTTTGCACAGAAGCTAACGGCTGAACAGGCAGTGCTCGCATATCTCTGGGGTGAATCGACTCATAGTTATGCATCACAGCCGGCCAAGGCGGGTGAATCGGTCCGAATCGTCGGTACTGATCCCTTTATTATTGGATCGAGAGCGGTAAAGGTAAATCGATTTCATGATATAATTATGGAATTGAATGAGAAATTTCCCGGAAAAGTTCAGTTTTATCAGTATAATACCGGTGGTGTTGGTGAGATTATCGAAGAATACATGGAGGGAAGTACAAAAAAGAAACGAATGATTCGAAAAACCAGCCGTGTACCGATTCACCTGATGGCTGCTTTACAACGCGGCGATCTTCGAGGAACCAATAAATATCAGAAAGGTCTTTTTGGTACCGACGATGTGATCTGGTGTGAAGGTGGAAACCTGGAACCATATAATCCGCACAATATATATTCACAACAACAGATTGATACCTATTTAAATGACATCGTTGCCGGTCGTCGTAAATTTACCGAAGAAATTTCCAGTGAAGGACTAAATCCAGATATCATAAAATTTGCCGAAGATTCTTTTCAGATTGCCCGGGGATCAAAACCAAAAAGTGTGTTTATTCCAGACCGGGAAAGCGCCGGGGAAATTGAAACTGCCACGCCCTCAATTATGAAAACCTGGGTGAGTAAAGTACGTCCGCCGAGACCGGTGGGGTATTGAGCATTGCCGTCAGGCCAGAATTTAATTTAGGCAGTTTTCATTGACAATTGTCAATTCACAATTATCAATTGACAATTAATTGCTATTACATCGGAGAAGGAATAGCAGCAGATTTCTGTACGGTTTGACATTTAGCAGGTATTGAAATATTAGATGTAACCAGGCGACTGGGTAAAAAAGAAATTTTTAAGCAAGTGATTTTAGAGGATGTTGCTTTAGCTTAATGATTTTATGATCTTAATGAAATTATTTCAAAAAAAATATCTAATCGTTTTTATCGAAATTATCGTTCTAATCATTCTAACCCTATTAATTTCTATATTCGATTTAGACATCAAAATCCAAAGATTATTCTATCAAGCAAATTCATCCTCCTCGGTCTGGTTCCTGAAAGAAAATCCCTTCTGGCAATTCGGCTATCATTATGGAACACTTCCAGCGATTCTCCTGACATTTGCAGCGTTAATCGGCTTAATTTTAAGCTGGATCAAACCGAAAATAAAAAATTATCGCCGCTATTTTTGGTTAATTATTTTAACTTTATTCATTGGTCCTGGTTTATTGGTGAACGCCGTTTTCAAAGATCACTGGGGCAGACCTCGTCCCCGGCAGGTTCAGCAATTCGGTGGCAGATGGGAATTCAAACAAATCTGGCAGCCGGGAACGCCGGGTAAAGGCAAATCCTTTCCTTGCGGTCATTGCTCGATGGGATTCTTTTTTATTACATTATACTATGTATTTAAACGAAAACGTAAAGTTCTGGCTTCTTCAAGTATTGCTTTCAGTATCGCCCTTGGCTTGTTTATCGGCTTTGCCCGCATCTCGCAAGGAGGACATTTTCTCTCAGATGTCCTCTGGTCCTGGGGATTGACCTACCTGACTGCGACAATTCTTTACTATTTTGTTCTGAAAATTCCTGATCTTGAACTCAAATCCGATGCTGATCAGACTACTAATGTTCCCATAAAACCCAGTCTAAAGAAACGAGTTCTTGTTACCATAGCCGTTGTTGTATCAATTGTAATAATGATTTTTATGTTTCTGTTCTCAAAGCCATTTTATAAAGAATCGATCCATAAAATCTCAGCCGATAAATCCTTTCAAATAATTAAACTTGAATTGGATATCACTCGTGGCGACATTTTTGTTCACAAAGGCAGTTTTGAGCATCCAGCTCTAATTAAAACCACTGCGCAGGGATTTGGCTTTCCGAAATACAAATATCAAAGCAGGCTATCCAGGCAATTCAACCATGATACTTTAGTAGCCAATTATATTCTTAATATCAAAGGACTATTCAACGAGATTGATGTTCAGACATCCGTTTACATTGACAGTTCATCAAATGTTTATTTAGAAAATGATTTTCAAAGCGTGACGAAAATTTCAGATAACTCGAATCAAAAATAATTTCATCCGTTGGAAAAAATCTTTTTTTATAATCGATTAAATATGATTAGACTTCAGCAAAATTTAAATATCTCTGTCATTTCGAACGGAATGAAATGGAGTGAGAAATCTGTATTTTTCATAATATCAATTCGTTAACCAGATTTCTCGCTCCGCTCGAAATGACATGCAACCTTTTTCGCAGATCTCTATAAAATATGACTTTAAGGAGGATCTTACTCATGAGAAATAACCTATCAACAACTGATATAAAAAACTTAATTCAATCCGTATTCTCTATTCGACAAGAAGATAAAAACTTAGCTATCATCGTCGATGTCCCCGATGAAAAAGTTCCTGATAATGAAGACTGGAAAAAACGTCGCGAGCTTGCTGCTGATTGGCATCAAAAATTAAAAATGGTGAAAAGTGAATTAGGTTTAGAACAAGCTGATTTGATATATTACCCCAATGCACACAGTAATAATGCAGATTTGCCAAAAACAGCTTATTTTTATCAAGGGAATCCGATTGAAATAGATGCCTCTACCCTATCCGAACAAGGCGAAACATTCGATTTTGAGCCGAAATTAGCTCAGTATCAAATTATGCTAGCACCAACCGAATTTTCTGCCACGGCACCGTTAAAGTTATTATCAAAAAAACACGGCTTCCGTGCTGCCACCATGCCTGGCTTCTCCCCTGATATGATTCCTTCCCTGAAATTGGATTACGAAGAAATCAACCGACGTGTTTATCAAATAAAGCAATACCTGGACGATGCTACAGCAATGGATATTCACTTTTCAACGACAGAAGGAAAAAATTATCAGATCTATTTCGACCTTCGATTTCGGACTGCCCACGCCAGCGGTGGCAGATTTCCCGAACCGGGTTTCGCAGGCAATCTCCCCAGTGGCGAGAGTTATATCGTCCCTTATGAGGGTGAAAAAGGAGAAAAAAGCCAATCCCGGGGCTTACTTCCGGTACAGTTTGGTGAAGAAATCGTATTGTATCAGATTGAAGAAAATGTTGCCCGAAAAGTATTGAGTGACGGCAAAAAATCACTGGAAGAAGCGAAAAAATTAAAAGAAGAACCCGCTTACGGCAATATTGCAGAGATCGGTTTTGGGGTACTCAAAGATTTTGGCGTACAACCCACTGGTGAAATTCTACTCGATGAAAAATTAGGTCTCCACATTGCCTTTGGACGCAGCGACCACTTTGGCGGCGCGGTCGGTGTAAAAAATTTCTCAAAACAAGAGAATGTCGTTCACATCGATCGGATTTATATTCCTGAAACACAGAACAAAATCATGCCTGAAAAGGTGGAATTAACTTTTGAAGATGGGCGGAAGTTTGTATTAATGGAAAAAGGTGTTTACACTATATTTGCTTAAATAAACAAAAACAAAATAAATTTTTGAAATTCAAGTCCCCCCTATTCCTGACGCTGAATGTTCGAAATATTTTTAATGAGAGCTATCGGGATCATC
>CBFDBN010000244.1:0-6165 GCA_965603055.1 uncultured bacterium
ACCCAGCCATCTTCAGTCCAGATCGCTAAATTTGGCGCAGTTACATAGCCACCATCCATGAGAATGGGAAATCCCAGCATTCCGACCAATCCGCCCCAGGTTCTTTTCCCAATCAATTTGCCCAGCATAAGCTTGCGAAACATCCACGGCAGCAAATCGCCACCAGAACCCGCCGTCTCATCGATCAGCATGACTTTCGGACCTTGAATAGAAGCACTTGGTGTTTTAATATCGGCACCATAGCGCATATTCCAGTTACAAATATAGGGACGCCTGAGATGATCGATATAATAATCCGCCACCGATCCACCGCCATTGAATCGTTCATCCACAATTATTGCCTCTTTGTGTACCTGCGGGAAAAAGTAGCGTTTAAAATACGTGTGTCCGAGTGTTGTTGTATTGGGCACATAGACATAAGCCACACGACCACCAGTGGCTTCATCAACCTTTTTTAAATTACCTTCCACCCAGTCCCGATTGCGCAGCGCACTTTCATTGGATATGGGGACAACATTGACCGTCCGACTATCCGCAGCATTTGGATTGGGTCCCACCGTAATCTCAACAATCTTGCCCGAAGTGTTCTCAAACAGGCTGTAAAGATTCATGGCTGAAGTCAATTTTTTGCCATTTACGGCAAGTAAATAATCACCCTCCTGCACATTGACGCCTGGCTCAGTTAAGGGAGAGCGGAGCTCGGGATTCCAGTTCAATCCCCCGTACACTTTTTTGAACCGATACCGGCCATTTTCTATCGCATAGTCAGCGCCCAATAATCCGCCAGGCACTCTTTCCGGATCGTTATAAAAATCTCCGCCGGCAACACGGTGGTGTCCCACAGCCAATTCACTGCACATCCATTGAATCAGGCGGTTCAGATCGTTGCGACAGGATAAATGGGGGAGAAAGACACTATATTTTTCACGCATCGCATTCCAGTCCGCACCATGATAGTTTGTCGCGTAGAAATAATCTCGGTTAATTCGCCAGGCTTCATCAAAAATTTGTTTCCACTCGGTGGTCGGATTAATCTGGACCTGAATCGCGTTGATAGCCAGACTTCCCTTACCCTTTTCGCTTTTTCCTGAGATGGGAACAATTTTCCAGGACCGTCCTTCTCGATAGAGAATTTTCTTTTTATCATGAGAAATCTGGTAAGAATTCACTTCTGAAATGATAACCTCATCTTTTCGTTTTTCAAGATCGTAGAGATGAAGCTTGGTTCCCTTTGCATAAGGACCCCCGGCTGTGGCAGGCGCTTCGAGATAATAAACATTACCTTCGTCACCAACCTGCAAATTAAAATGGTTGCCTTCATCCACTGGAAGGGTAATAATACGACTGTCCAATCCTTCAAAATCGACTGAGAAAGCTTTTTCAGCTTTGTCTTTTTCCTTTTTGGATTCTTCTTTTTTTGATTTTTCGGCATTATCCTCTTTTTCCTCGACTCCCTTCTCTTCATCACTTTCTTTGGCAAGAGGGGATAGAACGTCTTGCTGTAACGTGGCTAAATAGATTGCCCGGGTCATGCGCATATCTCTATTGGACATAGCAAACCAATGTTTAACTGGTCCGGCATCGGTAGACGCAAAAAAGTAGATATATTTGCCACTTTGATCAAACACCGGATCGCTGACATCACTTAATCCATCGGTGACAGGGTAGGATTTATTTTTCTCGACAGAATATAGATTAACTTTTTCGATGTAAGCGGTTGTATTCACTGTGTATGCAATCCATTTGGAATCAGGCGACCACACGCCGCGAATTGTGCCGAATGCGCCGGGAGTGTAGATATATTCTGAAGCGATTTTTTTGATTGAGCCTTTCTCAATATCCATCCAGTAAAGATTCCTGGCGTTATCGGTAAAGGTCAATTTTTTGCTATCCGGCGACCATTCAAGATTGCTGTAAAAGCCAGCGCCATTAAGTTTGAACTTTTTTACTGTTCCTTTTCCATCCTGCTGGTGCAGATGGATCTGGTACTCTCCTGATTCGTCCGAAAAATAAGCGATGGTTTTTCCATCCGGGGACCAGGCTGGGAACCGCTCATGAACGCCAGGCGTATTGGTCAAATTGCGGGGATCACCTTTTTCAGCCGGCACAGTGATAATTTCGCCCCGGAAATCAATGACTGCCCTGGCGCCGGACGGCGAAATCCAGCCGCTACGAATATATCGAGAACCCTTCACGTAGCGAGGACGCAGCTCTAACAGATCAGTCGCAACGCCAATGGTTAACTTCTTGCTTTGGTTTGTTGAAAGCTCGAAAATATGAAGATGTCCTGCTTGTTCAAAAATGATTTTGTTATCCCCTGCCGAAGCATCCATAATCGGGAAATCAGTGAAGTTGGTGAGCTGATCGATCGCTTTTGAATTTATATCGTAATGAAATAAATTGAACTCGCCATTCCGATCTGAAACGAAATAGATTCTATTACCAATCCACATTGGATCAATATCATTGCAGCGTTCTTCTGGCTGTGGAATCTTGACGACAGAATGATCGCTGAAAGTATATAGCCACAATGTGGAAACCGTACCGCCGCGATAATTTTTCCACTGCCGAAATCGTTCCCCCAGCGGATTATAAGCCAATTTTTTGCCATCGGGTGAATAGGCAGCTTTATAGGCATTGGGGATTTTCAAAGATTCCGGGAAGCCACCATTTATGGGTACGGTAAACAGTTGTGTATATCGTCGCGTGAAAACATTGCGGGGAGAAATAAACAGAACCGCAGAACCATCCGGCGTAAAATCCCGAACAATATCAAAGCCAGGATGCCAGGTGAGCCGTTTCGGAATGCCACCTTCAACCGGGACGATGAAGACGTCGGTGTTACCATCATACTCGGCGCTGAAAGCAACCAGCTTCCCATTCGGCGAAAAGACCGGGCTCGATTCAATCCCATCATCTGAAGTTAAACGCCGTACATTTTTGCCATCACTATCGGCCACCCAGAGATCGCCAGCATAGACAAAAGCGATATGATTTTCGTTGATAGCTGGCTGACTTAAAAATTTGGTGTCTTTAATATCGATTGCTCCAAACAGGAATATCGGTAAAGCGGTAGTAAACACCAGAACGAATAGAACAGAATGAAGTACTTTTTTCATGATCACCTCGGTTTTATATTTTTTGATTACTAAAAATTGGAAGACAATGTCATTAATATAAGGAATTATTTACCGATTCCATCGCTCCGAGCGATGGAATCGGTAGCTTAACTTAATGACATTGAATTGGAAGAGTGAATATTGTCAGTTTTTTTTTGGTGGCGCTCTTTTTCTCATGTCTTTTAGATTGGATTTCGGTTATCCTCAACATAAGAAATTATATTGAAAATGTCAAATAAAAATTTCAAACCTGTTATTTCTTTTGTTCAAATTGTTTAGTTAATAAAAAAATTACTTGACAATCGCAAAATTATTTCCTAAATTAAACAAACAGATAAACTGGAATGGAGGGAATATGAGTCGCACAAAAATCCAAAACGTAGTTATTATCGATATTGATGGTTTACGACGGGACGTTCTGTATAACACTTTAGCGGAAGATTCGCTGCGAAGAGATGTAAATAAAAAACTACCGAATTTATCAAAGATCATCGGGAATATCAAGTTAGAAGATGTTAAAGACCCGAATCAAATAACCCTTGAAAAAAATTATGATGTTATCGAAAGTGATTCTTTAACAATCAATAATTGTGTGACTGTTTTTCCAACTTATACCTATCCTGCCCAGGCTTCAATTTTTACCGGTTTGTTTCCAAAAAATCATGGGATTATGGCAAACTTCCACTTTGATCGAGAAGGCAATTCCCTTGGAGCCAATGGCGAATCCCATTATTATACCAAGTTTGAAGCAATTCGTTTTTATTTAAACGAGGGAAGTTGCAACCGAATGATGAAAAAAGGAGTGAATACAATTTATGATTATTTTCATCAACACGGCTACAAATGTGCGGTGAGCTGCAATCAGTTTGTCTCACAAAATAGGGATGCAGTGAATCATGTGACTTGGCATTTGCCGTGGAATTTTGAGGGAGCCGGCAAAGAAATCGACTGGTTAGTACCGAATATTCTGGATCAGAGGCAGTTTCTGACTGAGGGCGCTGCTGATGGGATTAGCGATTATCGAGAAAATTTTGATTATCAAATGATAGATGATGCCCTGGGATATTTGGAGGAATTTAGCAAATTTAAAAAAGCACCGCCCAACCTGATCACTTTATATTTTGGTGGTCATGATCATCAAGCTCACATTCAAGGCGAGGTCCCTTTGCAGCGGGATTACCTGGTAAATACCGTTGATGTTTTACTGGGAAAATTTTTGCGATGCTGGAAGGAGTTAGCAAATGAAAATCCATTGAACAATACACTGTTTGTAATCTGTGCTGATCATGGCCATACCAAAGCCGACCTGGACGATAACAAGCGGGTGACGAGAAAGGAACTAAAAGGTTTACTCAAGCGACTGGACTATGATGTTCTGGGCAAGAGCGAATTATATGAGTTTGAACAATTTTCCAATGCCATTATCACCATTACCGCCGGTATGACGCATATTTATGTCCGTCACGGGGTGGTGAAGAAGGAAAGAGGCAACTGGAAAGAGAATCCAACATTTCATGATTTACGATTAATTTTAAAAGAATTGAGTCATGCCAATCAAATGCCTTCGAGTGCCACTAACTTTCTCTCAAACGCATTTGATTATATCCTGTTTAAAGATTATGATAAGCAAAGATACCAGGTTTACCAATACAACACAGTAAATAACACGGATATCATCAAGCCTATTACCAAAAATTTTGGTGCTGATAAAAATTATGTCCTCGGCAAAGAAAGACTTGACGAACTGTATTGTGCCAATAGTGGAGATATTTTGCTCTTTGTGAATTATAATGACAATTATCGGTTTGAAAAAAATCGTCGTATGCGATCGACCCACGGGAGTCTTTTGCCTTCGGATTCTTATGTACCATTGATATTTGCTACGCCCTATAATCCGAAATTAATTAAATCAATAGCTGCCAGGAAATATCGGCGCGGCGTGATCCCTTTTGCTCGTACCGTTGATATCACGCCAACGTTGCTTCGCCAGTTCAAGATTCCATATAAAAACTTAGATGGAAGGGAGCTTTTCTAACCTGAATAATTCATTACGCAAAGCCGTCCCGATGGATTGGGACGGCACTGCTTCAGAATGAAAAATAGGATTTTCTTTTTGAGGGATTTCAATTCTGAGACCTAAAAAGTCTTTGCTCTTTGGGCAAGAATTTAACTCTTTAGGTACTAATTACCCAGTTACCTAAACTGTTCCTCACTCACATTAACAATAAGCACATTCCGCTCCACCACAGAATTCACCTTATTCGGCGGCGTGGGGATGGTTGCTTCAGTAACGACAATTTCATCAAAAGTAACTTTTTGCACCCAATTGGAAACCAGGTCTTTGTAAATATCACCTTTATAATGGGAACTGCCAACAGCGACAACTTCAAAATCCGGCATTGGCTTGACAATCATCTTGAATGAACTCTCTCCTGAATCAAAACCGATAAGCGCACATTCCCGGTCATTTGCAACACTAAGCCCCTTAAATTCAAGCGTGATTTCACCATTTTTAAAAAACGATCCAGCTAATA
This sequence comes from uncultured bacterium, assembly GCA_965603055.1. GTDB lineage: Bacteria > Zhuqueibacterota > Zhuqueibacteria > Thermofontimicrobiales > Thermofontimicrobiaceae > CBFDBN01. Next base: position 5,654 of record CBFDBN010000244.1, read on the forward strand.
TGTTTTTTCCCAGGTGAGTTGGTGGTTCTGAGAATGCGGCAGCATGGACGATCTTTTGACCGATCTTTTTCAAATCCTGGATGCCTTTGCCCTCGGCAGCCGGTTCAGCAAATACAATGCAAAACGCATGAAAATCAATAAAGGCATTATAAACATGATATGCCTTATTTGTCGGAATTAAATTGCCGTTGCTATCTTTCAAATTTTCAAATTGGCTATGATCGATACCAAACACCTGGTTTTTCTTGTCAATGCCGTCTTTGAATGAGTAGCTCCAATTTACCAATACCGGGATTGCAACTTCAACCGAATCGCCGAATTGTACCGTAAATTTCACAACGGTCATTTCATCCACAGCTTTTCCAGCAATTTTAGCTGGAACCCATTTGAGATACAACTGGTAAATATCTTTGCTCAAACGTTTTCCATCTAATGCATAATTTATACATTCTGATTTCAGGAAATAATATTGAATTTCTTGAGAGCGTTCTGCGGCTAAATTGAATTCCTGT
>CBFDBN010000245.1:0-6135 GCA_965603055.1 uncultured bacterium
TAAGAAATTCTAAATAAATTTCAAATTACAAAATTTAATAACCTAAACAAACAATGAGGAGAAAAAACTATGAAAGCTACCGTAGATGCTGATCTCTGTACGGCGTGTGAGCTTTGTGTGGACACATGTCCCGAAGTCTTTGAAATGGGTGATGATGTCGCAAAAGTAATCGTGGATGTTGTTCCTGCGGACTCAGAAGATTGCGCACGAGAATCGGCTGAAGATTGCCCGGCAGAAGCGATTACCATCGAAGAGTAGAAGGATAAATATCCAAAAAAAAGCATAACAAACCTAAAGAATTTATCACACTAAGACGCAAAGCCGTAACGTTTTGAAAAAAGTGGGCTTGTTGAACGATTTTTATAAGACGTTGTAAAGACTGTTTTTAAAATTAATTACCTGGAATTTTATTTTTTAGCGTCTTAGCGGCTTTGCGTGATATTCTTAGAATGCTCCAGGTTGAAAGATGATGCTGGGATAAATATTTTCCCAGCATCTATGCTATTTTGAGACGTGTACGCTCACTCATTATGAACGACTCCCTTTGATTTTGCATCAGCATTGAGCTGCTCCCCTGTTGCATACTTTCCCCGCTCGCAGGTCATAACCTGTTTTTTATTAATCAGAATTAATTCACAAGAAGTTTAACTCACAGGCTTAGAATGTCGAAATGAAAATCAAAATTGAAAGAATGTCCTGTAATCACTGTAAAATGGCGCAGGAAGCAATATGACTTTTAAAATAGAATTCATAAAGCAAAAAGTGATGCGGACAGTGGTGTTTACGCTGTTGCCCGCAGCTATTGCTGCTATCTATTTTTTTGGGTGGCGCAGCCTGGCAATCATTGCCCTATCCGTCATCAGTTGCGTCATCACGGAATGGCTGTTTGTCCGAAAAGGGACGGGCAAAGTTTCAGAGGCGGTTTTTGTCACTGCTTTTTTATTTGCATTATCTTTGCCGCCAACGCTGCCTTTGTATATGGTTATAATCGGAGCGATTTTTGGAATTACGTTTGGGAAAATGGCTTTTGGGGGGTTCGGCAGCAATGTGTTTAATCCAGCCATGGTGGGCAGAGCCTTTGTTTACATCACTTTTCCTATTCAAATGACCAACCGATGGATTCCCGCAGCCAACTTTTCTGATTTTCCCGGTGGTTTTGCTGCCTGGCAATTTCATAACACGCCAGGTTATCTATCAGCGATCACAGAAGCCACGCCTCAGATAGCTTTTCGAGATGGCGCAGCGTCTTTGCCCGGTTATTTTCAACTTTTATTGGGAAATATCAATGGTCAATACGAACGACTGGGTGAAACGACACTGATTGGTGGCGGTTCATTAGGGGAAGTCTCTGCGATTTTGTTATTAATTGGCGGCTTATACCTGATTTATAAAAAAATCGCCAACTGGAAGCTGGTCGTCAGCTTCTTTGCCACTTACATCGTTTTCGATACCATCCTTCATCTGATCATACCGACCAAAGTCCCTGATCCATTATTCGGAGTATTGGCTGGAACCGTCATGCTCGGTGGCTTTTTTATTGTCACCGATCCAGTGTCTGCGACAAAAACTGATCCGGGTCGAATCATCTATGGCTCAATGATCGCTATTTTTACGCTTATTATAAAATCGTTCTCATTGTTCGCAGCAGGGCTTTCGTTCGGCGTGTTGTTGGGCAATATGTTTGGCCCCATTATCGATCATGCTGTTCGAGGCTACCAGAAAAGGAGAAAAGAGCAATGAAAGGGATAAAGACTATACTTTTTATGATCGTCATTACGATCATTTTCATCTCGGCACTGGCTTCCATCAATGAGTTGTCGGAAGAACGAGTCATTCAAAACGCCAAAATCGACCGATACAAATCGATTCTCTATGCCTTTAATATTTTCCCTGGCAATGTGCAAGAGCAAGACCTGGGACTAACCAGCACCACCAATGACATCCCCTGGCAGCAGGATCAAATCTTGCAGAATATCGAGAAACAAATCCGAACCATTAAAGTTCCTGTGACTTCGGAACAAGTGCAATTGTTAAAAAATAGTTTTCTGGCTGTAAAAGATTCGGTGGAAATTTTTGTCCGAACCAATGAAGCACGAGAAGTGGTGGCGTATGGCTTTCCGCTCAGGGGAAAAGGCTTGTGGGGGACGATCACGGCTTTTGGTGTCATTTCAGCGGATTTGAACAAAATGGTGGGAATCGATTTCACCGAACAGGTGGAAACACCAGGCCTGGGCGCAAGAATCACTGAAATTGAATTTAAATATTTTTTTCGCAATCTTGATTTGAGTGGTTTTGAAGATCAGTCGCCGACACCGCCAATTATTTTAGTCAAGAACAAAGACAAAACGAACTTGGATGAATCGACCAACAGCTTCCAGGCAATCACAGGCGCCACGCAAACCGTGGATGGGGTGCTGAAAATGGTGAATTCGGATTTGCAGTTTTATATTGAGGTGATTCGGGGGAATGAGGAGTTGATAAAGAAGTTGGTCGGATAATTTCAAGTTTTGGAGTTGTGGATTGATGGAGTACTGGATTAATGGAGTTCTGAAATCGAAAAACATCCCCCTGCAAAGGGGGACTTGTTCTGGAAATTCCCTCCTTTATAGGGGGGATGTAAAAAAAGTCGACACTCCACCAATCCAATACTCCATCACTCTATATTTTTAGTGCTAATATTTTTAACTTCCGAAGGCTTAAACCTACGGTACGTTTCAACGGAGAAAGAAATGCCAAAACCAAAAACAATCGACATCATCAAAGACGATCTCTGGAAGAACAATCCAGTAACGGTACAGATTTTAGGCATCTGTTCCACGCTGGCGGTGACCAATATATTTCTAAACACTTTGATCCTTGCCCTGGGATTAACCTTTGTCACTGCATTTTCTTCGCTGGTCATTTCGCTGATCCGAAACATTATTCCGTCGAGGGTGAGAATGATGGTGCAGACACTGGTTATCGCCAGCTTTGTGGTTATTGTCGATATCGTGCTAAAAGCTTACGTCCCAAATATCAGCAAAGCATTGGGTCCCTACGTCGGACTGATTATCACCAACTGCATTATCATGGGCAGGCTGGAAGCATTCGCTTCATCCAATAAACCTTCGTTGGCTTTCATCGATGGCATCATGTCGGGATTCGGTTACAGCTATGTGATTTTGGTAATTGCATTTTTCAGAGAATTATTAGGTTTCGGAACGATATTTGGCTACCAGGTGATGAATCCGCTGATGTATGCCATTGGCTATTCCGAAGGCTGGATTCAGTGGGCGTTCATGATTATGGCGCCTGGCGGTTTTTTTATGCTGGCATTGTTCATCTGGATTGCCAATAACATTTCAACTATGAAAATTTCTCACAAATGATAACAGGAGATTCGATATATGGAAGGCATGTCGCCCTGGGTAATATTTTTCGCATCGATCTTTACCGGCAATATTCTGCTGGTTTATTTTCTGGGAATGTGTTCGTTTCTTTCGGTTTCAAAACAAGTGAATACGGCGCTGGGACTCGGATTGGCTGTGACGTTTGTGTTGACGATTACTTCGGCGCTGAATTACCTGGTCTATTTTTATGTGCTTGAGCCATTGGGAATCGAATACCTGCGTTACATTGCTTTTATTATTGTCATTGCTTCAGCCGTTCAGTTAATTGAGATGATCATCGAACGATTCTCTGAAACGCTTTATATCAACCTGGGAATATTTCTCCCGCTGATTACGGTGAATTGTGCTATTTTAGGCGTTTCGTTATTCATGGTGATCCGAAAATATACTTTTATTCAAAGCGTCATGTTCGGTGCTGGCAGTGGATTGGGTTGGCTGCTGGCAATTTTAGCCATGGCAGGAATCAGGCAGCGGTTGAACGAGAAGAAAATTCCACCAGCGCTTCAGGGCCCGGGGATCGTGCTGATTATTTCGGGATTGATGGCGATGGCGTTTATTGGATTTTCCGGGATTGTGCAGATTCAGTGAATATTCATTGACAATATGAAAAAAAATTCTTATTTTTCAATAAACAAAAAAAATCTAATTTGAAATGCTGATAAATTAAATGAATGATCATAACAAGAAAATAATTTGGGTCGATGACGAAATAGAACTGTTGAAGTCACACATCATTTTTTTGGAAGAGAGGGGCTATGACATCACACCGGTTACCAATGCTGAGGATGCAATCTCTTTAATTCAGGAACAGGGCTTTGATCTGGTCCTTCTTGATGAGATGCTCAATGGCATGGATGGGTTGACAGCATTAACAAAAATAAAAGACATCAGCCCGGCGTTGCCGGTTATCATGATTACCAAGAGTGAAGAAGAGATGATCATGGATGAGGCGATTGGAGGCAAGATTGATGATTATCTCACCAAACCAGTCAATCCATCTCAAATTCTTCTAACCTGCAAAAAAATTTTAGAAGGAACTAAGATCGAAAGTGAACGTTTGTCAAGGGATTATGTTGGAAAATTTAATGAAATTACGCGACGGTTGATGAATCCCCTGGAGCCAGGTGATTGGATAGATATTTATTTGAACTTAACGGAATGGGAAGTCGAACTGGATCGATATCCCGGCTTAGGCCTGCGACAAACTATGCTGGATCAAAAACGGGAGTGTAATACTGAATTTGGTAAATTTATTGAACGAAATTATCAACACTGGTTGGAAAGCAAAAAACGTCCATTATTGTCCCCTGATCTGGTTGCCCATTATGTCGTTCCTTTATTGCACCAGGGAGAAAGAATAGTTTTTATTGTCATCGATAATCTTAGACTGGATCAGTGGCTGGGAATTGAGCCTCTCCTCTATCCCTACTATCGGATTAGTAAAGCATATTACTTTTCGATTTTACCGACAGCAACACCTTATTCTCGAAATGCAATATTCTCAGGATTATTTCCTTACGAGTTAAGTTGTCGTCATAGAGAGATTTGGTTAAAAGGCGAGGAAGATGAAACCAGTCAAAATCGGCATGAACATCAATTATTAAAATACCAAATTCAAGATCACCATATTCAGCGAAAGCTCGATCAGTCAATAAAATACATAAAAATTTTAGAACAGAATGAAGCAAAGAATTTGTACAAAAATGCCGCAACTTATGCAAAGGCACCGCTGTTAGCAATCGTGATCAATTTTATTGATTTTCTGGCTCATAGTCGCAGCGATTCAGAAGTGTTAAAAGAGATTGCGCCGGATGAGGCGGCATTTCGCTCGTTAACCCGCTCATGGTTTGAACATTCGATGTTTTTGAAAATTCTAAAGAGATTATCAAAAACCGGTAACACGATTTTCATTACTTCGGATCATGGCAGCATTCGAAGCTTGCGCGGCGCAAAAGTGCTGGGAGATCGGGAAACATCAACCAATTTGCGATATAAATACGGTAGAAGCTTGAAATGCGATTCAAAATTTGCCATCAATGTTAAAAATCCGATTGATTTTAAGTTGCCCCCGCGAGGAATTAATACCAATTATTTGATCGCTAAAGAGGACTATTATTTCGTTTACCCAACGGATTATCATCATTATTTGAATTACTATAAGGATAGTTTTCAGCATGGCGGGGCTTCGATGGAAGAGATGATTTTGCCGGTAATTAAATTGGAGCCGAAGTGATTTTTCCCAAATTTTAAATATCGAATATTGAATGCTGAATAACGAATATCCAATATCCAAAATTAAATAACGAATAATGAATCATAGATTTTTATCAAATCATGAAACCGAAACGATTAGCTGGGGACAAAAGCTGAGCCAGTTTCTTGAACCGGGTGATGTCATTGGCTTTTTCGGTGATTTGGGCAGCGGCAAGACGCGAACAATCCAGGGAATTTGCCAGGGTCTGGCATGCAACGGAGATGTTAACAGTCCCACTTTTACAATTATTAACGAATATCAAGGAAAATTTCCGGTCTATCATTTCGATTTTTATCGGATTGAATCGGAACGGGAAATTTTTGACCTGGGTTATGAGGAATATTTCTACAATGATGGAATATGTTTGATAGAATGGGCAGAACGAGTCGAATCGTTATTGCCGCCAAATCACATTGAAATTCATTTAAAAGGATTTTTTCAACCGGGGCAGGAGAATTTAAGAGAAATCTATTTTAAGCCAGTTGGGCAAAA
>CBFDBN010000246.1:0-6129 GCA_965603055.1 uncultured bacterium
GCAATTATTTTAATTGGGATATTTGCACAAACTTCAAGTGTTTTCGGACAAAGGTTCTCTGCCACAACGCTTAAGGCAGGTTATTTCGATCCAAAAGGAAGTAAAGCCGGCTTTATTTTTGGCGGTAACTATTCCTGGAAAATTGACGAATCAGTCGATATTGGATTTGCCGTTGATTATTTTCGTAAAAATCATTCCAAGGATTCTACTCAAGTCCTGGTAGATGAAAAAAGTATAATAGAATTAGAAGACTATACCTCTAATATTATTCCTATCTACGGATTAATCAATATGAAATTTCCCGCTGGAATGTATATGGATTATTTTCTCTCTGCTGGTTTAGGATATGAATGGCTAATTCGGAAGGAGAAAATATATGCAGATAATATCAATAGAACAAGAACCTATGGCGGGCTAAAATGGTTAATTTCGGCTGGAATAATGTATCGTATTGGTTCCCGATCATCGTTTTTGGCAGAGGCATTTTACGATGGTAGCAAAGTAAGCAGGAAAGGTAAAGAAAGTGGTGAAAAACTCCAGGTTGATATTTCCGGCTTTGGAATTCGTGTTGGAATTCGTATGGGATTTCATTAATCGGATGTAACTCAAACAATTTTGTTTGAGGGATTTTCAACGCTATTTGTTTGATTTAGATTTGCATCAGACAGGATTCTCCATAGGCGAATCTTTATTATTGTAAAAATCCGCCGAAGGAGGATTGTCTGATATACTAATTATTAACTCATATTTGATTATGGATTATTATCAACGTGGACAGGTTCGATTCGGGTTTGGCGGCGGCTATATCACACCAGCAGTTCGATACCTTATGTTTGCCAATGGAATTGTTTTCTTATTACAGGCAATAATCGGCAGATCATTAATAAGCTGGTTTGGTTTACATCCAGTTTACATTTTTAATAAGTTTTACATCTGGCAATTCTTTACCTACATGTTTTTGCACGGAGATTTTCTCCATATCTTGCTCAACATGTTTATTCTCTGGATGTTTGGCTGCGAGGTTGAGCGACATTGGGGCGATAGAGAGTTTTTGAAATATTATTTCATCTGTGGAATCGGAGCTGGATTTTTCCATCTCATCTTCAACATGTCGTCACCTATTCCGGTGGTTGGTGCATCTGGAGCAATCTTTGGCATCTTGATCGCTTTCGCAATGTTGTTTCCCGATCGACGTGTCATTTTGTTTCCCTTTCCAATTCCCCTCAAAGCAAAATACCTGGCAATTATTTTTGCTTCAATTGAACTTGTTTTTGGCTTTGTCGGTCAAAGTGGTGTGGCACATTTTGCTCATCTTGGCGGAATGATTGTCGGTTTCGTATTTCTCAAATTTGGCTGGAGAATATCAGCATCTGGTCGTGACTTTATTAAAAGGAAGAAATTAGACCTGGACCTGCAACGAACGCTAAAAAATCGGCAACGGATTCAAAGATTAAGACAGGAGGTCGATTTAATTCTCGATAAAATTAATGAAGTGGGTTACGAAAATCTTACTGAAAAAGAAAAAAGAATTTTAAAAGAAGCAAGCATTTCTCTTGCTGATGAAAATGGTAATTTATGAACTTCATGAAATATTATGATGAAAAGTAATTGTTGCTACATACTTTTCCTGGTTATTGTTTTTAATTTTTTTTATATTTTGAATATTGGCAGTGCGCAGGAACTTACTGTTGTTTATGCAAATGATCCTTATGCCTCTGATGTCGTACGCACAATCAATGATAAAAATATCCGGTACGTATCTATTCACGATTTTGCCAGCCTGTTTAATGCTCGCACCTATTTTAATGAACAGATTAAAAAAGTAATAGTATACCTGGATGATAAGATTTTAAAAATTACTGCCTTCAATCCGTTTATTCTTATCGATCAACAAGTCTATCAGCTCCCTATCGAAACTAAATTTATAAAAGGTGAACTTTATGTACCGCTGAATTATTTCCTTGAAATTATAGATAGAGATGTTCCCAATCGAATTATTTATAACAAATGGAACAATCAATTGGAAATCATAATACCTTCATCCCGCGATATGAGCAATATTAGTAATATCGGATTAGAAGAGAAGGTTAATGGAACGCTTATTAGCATAAAAACGTCCAAAGATTTTTCAAAGTCAGAACTGAGCCTAAGATTTGGACACGATTGGATATACGTCGACGTTTATGGCGGCAAGGTAGATTCATCTGCACTTTATGCAGCTTACAGTACCGGTCTTGTTGCTGAAGTCGTTCCAAGCCAGGTTTCAGATGAGCTAGCCCAGGTTGGATTTCGGCTTCGGGAAAAAGCGATAGAAAAGCAGCTAATCTTACAAAACCCAAACGAAATCCTGGTCTCGGTTAAAACCAAAAAAGATTTATCAACAGATATTACCTCCAGTCTGGAGCGAGAAAAAAGACGGTGGCGAATTGATAGAATTATTATCGATCCAGGCCATGGTGGAAAAGATCCTGGTGCGGTTGGAAAATATGGAACGAAAGAGAAAGATGTCGTGTTAGCCATATCGCACTATCTCAAAGAGTTGTTAGAAGATGAGCTTGGTATTGAAGTATTGATGACGCGGGAGGATGATCGCTTCCTCGAGCTAAATCAACGAACCGAATTTGCCAATCGCAATCAAGCTAAACTTTTTATCAGCATTCACGCCAATTCGAATCGCAGTCGAAGAGTCAATGGAGTCAGTACTTACTTCCTGGGACAGGAAAACACCGAAGAAGCCCGGGAAGTTGCAAACCTTGAGAATTCAGTAATCAAATTGGAGAATGAGAGTCGATACGTAGATTTATCTCAAGAAAATTATATTTTATCAGCTATGGCTCAAAATATCTATAATAAAGAGAGCCAGGATTTAGCGGCTGTCGTTCAAAGAGAGATTTCCCGGGAATGCAACTTACGAGATATTGGTGTAAAGCAAGCTGGATTTTATGTGCTCTGGGGAGCATCGATGCCGAATATTTTAGTTGAGACAGCCTTTATTTCTAATCCGAATGAGGAAAGGCAATTAAGAAGCAGCGCATTTCAAAAGAAGCAGGCATTAGCTATTTACCGAAGTATCAAAAATTTTAAAGAGCGATATGAATCGCAATTATAGCAAAAAAAAAGCCCCCAGTTCACACCAGGGGCTTCGGAGGGAGGAAAAAATGAGATGTTACAGAAATCTATAACCTGTTCCGTGAATTGTCTCTATATACTGTGAGGGGTATTTGTACTCGCCAAGTTTCTCTCTCAATCGTTTGATATGAACATCAACGGTACGATTGGTCACATAAACCTTGCGTCCCCACACCTTTTCCAAAATTTCTTTTCTTGAAAAAACGTTTTCTCGCCTTGAAGCCAACAAATATAACAACTTAAATTGAATATAAGTGAGATCAATTGGCTTGCCTGATTTTTTCACTCTGTGTTCATCTAAATCGATCTCGATATCTTTGACTTTAATTTTCTTGCTTTCACTTCGTTCAACGCGATCGATGATCGCTTTCATTCGAGCGACAGTGGATTTATAACTAAAAGGCTTAATCACATAGTCGTCTGCACCAAGCTGGTATGCCTTTACAACATCATTTTCATTACCATTACTTGACATGACGATGAGAGCAGTTTTCCTGGTGTCGAAATCGTCTTTTAGATTTCGGTACATGTCCCAAATTTCATCCCCAAAATCATCTTGATCGACGATAACTGCTTTCGGTTTTTCAGATACAACCATGTCCTGAATCCGACTCAGATCATTGATCCTGAGCGGTGCGAAACCCTCATCCTCGATACATTTGGTTATGGAATCGGGGTTGCCGTTCTGAGTGTCCAATACCAATACTTTTCCCTTATCCATTGCTTTTCCTCTTTTAACTTATGGTTCAATTAATTAGAATTAAATAAAATTAGTTATCTCCTCGTGACTTACAAATTACCTCGCATCAAGATATGATGCAGTGCCTGACTCCAAAAACCCTTCACCCCAACCATCAACGTCCTGGATTAGAGCTGTGAAACCCGATCCCAATGCGAGGTATAAGCCCATACTAAAAAGAACACTAAACCTATTAAACATCAATCATCAAAAGACATTTAATTAAATTGCAAACATTATGCCATATTTTTTACTTGGTTTGATATTCTGTCACTATCGTTATATTTTATTTAAATATTTTTTAAAAACCAATAATATCAATGTGTTATGATAATGATAGATTCTGTGATTAATAAAGATTTGTTTTCTTATGTGGTGATTTTCTGATACCTGTTGAAAATTTGTATTGAATATTGGTCGGAAATTTACCAATTTATTTTAGAACCTATCATTTTTTAAAATCACGAAATCTACAAAGCAGCATGAACTCGTAACTTTTAATGTTTACAGGATTAACATCTAATAATAATTTGTAAAGCCTAAGTAACTGAAATAATTGTTACTACAAGAAAATATAATATAACTTATTGAAATTGTATCAATTTTTAAGCGATGTATTAACCTGAAACATTTAAGGTTTAACATCATTGAAATGTTTCAATCAAAAATTGATCAGTAAAAGTGGTAAAATTTAAACCAGTTAACAAATAATAATTCAGTTATTCACTCGGTAGGTGCACGAAAGCAAGTCAATCAACGTTTGAAAATCCATCATTCACTGCTCAATTTCCGAATCAGCCTCGTTAGAAGATAGAATATTTTACAATGTTTTAACATGACACGTATCACAAAAACTAAATTTATTACGGATGACACTTTAAATTTTAGTCACTATGCTTCTGCGCGCCAGGCAGTTAATCCTTCAGGATTATTCTCATCGTTGTTCCTTCTCCAATTTTTGTATCTTTAACAATTAGTTTGCCGCGATGATATTCCTCGATAATTCGCTTTGCAAGATTTAATCCCAGACCCCAGCCGCGCTTTTTGGTACTGTACCCCGGTCTGAAAATGAGTCGACGATTTTGGGCGCTGATTCCTTTGCCATTATCTTTAATGTCAATAAATACATCGTGAGATTTTTCACTAAAAACACCATTGGAGATTTCGATTATGCCGTTCTCTTTTTCAATGGCATCAAGAGAATTCTTAATCAAATTTTCTATTACCCATTCAAATAGATCGTGATTAAGGCAAACCGGTGGTACAGTCTGAAAATTTTCGATAATATTTATTTTCTTTCCCATTTGAGGAAGGCGACGTCTAAAATATCGAACTGTATCCTTAAGTATTGGAGTAATTTCATGTTTTTTTAGGTCTGTTTGAGAGCCAATTTGAGAAAACCGGTTTGCCACTTTATTCAATCGATTCATGTCATTTTCCATATCCAAACAGACTTTTTTTGAATTTTCAGATGATTGGTCAGCTTTAATTAATTCCAACCAGCCCATGAGAGATGACAGCGGTGTACCCAGTTGATGTGCGGTTTCCTTTGCCATCCCGACCCAGATCGATTGTTCGTCGCTTTTTTTTATGCTCCGAAATCCAAGCAAGGCAACTACAAGAAAAAGACCAAATACACCAATTTCAATATAAGGAAGCCAGATTAACCGGGTGATCAAATTTGAATCTCCGTAGTATAAATACTGTTTCAATAATATTTTCCCGGTTGCTTCATCACGGTATACGATCGGCACCGGGTCAATCTCCTTCTCTAAATTGTTAACCATTTTTTTTACTTTTTCAATGGCTTCGGGTGATTTGTCATTGGGATCTACGGAGATGTTCTCCCAGTAAAGGGGATTTTTATTTTCATCGGTATTAATAATTGGAAAATTGGTTTTTTGAATGACGTTTTCAAACAGGAAATTAATATTTGTTGAGTCATTTTCAGAAGCAGCACGAGAATGAATTTGGGCATAAAATTCCAGAATCGTCCTGGATTGAACTCGCAAATTGTGTACGATCGTCTGCGAATAGTAAAGTAAAACCAATATCAAAATGATCGCAATCGTAAATAAAAATAAATTAAATTGATCGGCAAGGCGATATAACCATTTTTTCATAGGTGACACTCATTTTTCTTGGTACTAATTAGTCTGTCTGAAAAGTACTGAATTCCGTAACGCAAGCATCCTGCTTGTCTTGTAAATTATGAACTTAACTAACAAACTGGAAGCTTATGTTACGGTTTCCGGACAGAC
>CBFDBN010000247.1:0-6117 GCA_965603055.1 uncultured bacterium
AAACTTCAAATAATAAACTCCATTCGCCACTTCATCGCCAAACTCATCAGTACCATCCCAGCTATGCTCTACGTAGCCAACTTCATTCATAAAATCAAAACTTCGAATCAGCCTGCCGGATGCGGTGTAGATTTTGATCTTCACTTCCTGCGCTTCATCGGTCAGGGTATAAGCGATGATCGTTTCGTCCACAAACGGATTGGGGTGATTGGCGATGGCTTGAAGCGCAAATTCGCCTTTTATTTTCAGGTGGATAATTTCCTGCCCGATATTCCCGGCGTTATCGTTTGCCTCTAATCTTAGCTCATATTCGCCAGCCGATAAAGTGGGTGAATACTTTAGCAATACCGTATTTTGTGAATTGGGATTTTGCGCATAAACCAGGTCTTGTATTGATATGGGGTGATCATTCAAGAAGATGCCTGGGGGATGCGTTTGCATATCGATACCTGAATCGTCCTCCAATACTGCGGAGATTATCGGTTGTGATGATATATAGTCCCCATCAGCAAAAATTTGATCCTCCACGTCTATAGCGATCTGGGGAGGGATCTGGTCATCCACCCCAAAAAGCCCAAAAAGGTAATCTTCGGGATGAACTACCGCATAAATCCTCATACTACTGGAATCAACATGGCTGAGGCGATAGCTCCATTGATTGCTGTTTTCATCACAGCAATAAATTTTGAGCGGATTCCCGGGAATTGAATTTGAATAGATGATGCTTATCGAGAACGGCTTGATAATTTTGGCTTCATTATTTTTTAAATCAAGCATATAAAAATATTGAGAGCTATCAGCCAATGTTGCCATCTCAAAAGTGTGGGGTAGGGGAGAGGTGCTGGTAATTTCTTCCTTTGATTTTCTTTTTATTTCAAAACCAGTGTTAAAAGTCACCGCTCCGGGCGGGAACGTCATAAAAACATTTTTATCAGTCGTTGTCACTATTCCGCTACTGCCATTTTTCATAGTCAGTAGCTGAATTTGTTTCTGATAAGAATTATTATATTCACTGGCTTCATCAATATGATTTTCATGATCCAGTCGAACGTAGAATAAATGAGAACCACCGGGTATGCTGTTTATTAGAACATCCACAACAGTATCGGCTTTAGCTTTGAGATAATTTGAAAAGTATTTTTGACCAATCAGTTTCCCCCCAGAATTGGGATCTCCATCTAATATCTCAATATTGAAGCCTGCCGCATTCGTTTCCCCATTATTTTTAATCATTGTTTTAACGATCACATTCTCCTGTCCATTGATGGAAAAGCCCGGCGAGGGAACTAAAAGATCTGCCCGTTTTTTGATATAATAGGAATTAACCTGGCTCTCTAAAATGGCAGGATTCAAATTACCCGGCGGTTTATAGTAAGCTGAAAATTTATAATAAATTTTAGTCCCTTCGCTCTTAATAATTGGATTTTTCGTTTTGTACAGATTAATTCCGTTCAGCGACATCCGATTTGCATTCCACGAATGTTGATTCGTACTCCACAGGCAGCGCACTGAATCAATTCCGGTAGGCGCAATCCCCGGCGCAATTTCAATTTTCGCCAGGATATGAGTGGGAGCCCGATGACCCGGCTCAATCGGGTCGGTATAGCTCTGTTGAAAACAGGGACTATCGACGCTGAACCGAGCAGTTCCTGTTGCATCTAATTTATTGTTCCAGAAATAAGCCTTCAAAATTCCCTGCCCGGGTTTCATATCGTGGGGCATTTGGATTTGTGTCTGAAATTGACCATCGTTAACTGGGCTGTTGCTTTGAATAACCAGTGAGTCATTCGAATCAAAAACTGCAAGTGAAACCTGTCCGGAATGGTTATTGGGAACTGTCCCCTGAACCGGCATTCGTTCTCCAGTTCTTAACGATGGATTTTCAATTTGCAAGCTAATTTTTTGTTCAGGAAGTCCAATGAGTAAAGCCGGGTCACCCAATAAATTATAGTTTTCCACATGATCCCAGTAACTGCTGCTCCATGCCATCATCTGCCACTTGGCTTCCGTAGTCACCTGTCCCAAATGACGGGTGCCATCAACGAATAAAGATTGGAACAGCGCATTATTTAAGTAATAATCGCCATACAGCCATGCTCTGCCAGCCGAACCGAAAGTCGCAATGACGCCTTTACCATCAGCTCTGAAAAGCTCTTCCCCCAGGGAAGGCGTCCAGGGATTGTCAAAGTAGCCAATGAAGCATGTCAGGCTGAACATGACCGGCAGCTTATCCGCATTGTTTAACAGCACAATATCTTCTAATAAAAACAGTTCGGCATCGAAAAATACACCACCACCGCCATGTCCGATGAAATTGAGCAGCGAAACCCCGTTATTAAAAATTTCCACGATCTCCTCGGTGCTGCCGAAATATTTTGATTGGGGATTGGTATAGAGCCGGGGTACATCAAATCCCCGGGGAATATACTCATCGTATAAATAATCAGCCGACTGTTCAAAGAATGAGCCATTGCCGCAGGCGAGACAGATCCTTTTGCGCCAGTCATTGATTGCCGGTTGCTGCTCATAGTTCAGGATTTTATTTACAACAGCCTGTGCTTCTTCAACGCTATTTATCGGCAGCCTGCCAATATACATATCCGGCATCCGATCATCCCCGCTGACGCAGACAAAGGCATTATCGCTGGAAGTGAGTCCCCAGGAAACAGTATATTTCATGAAACTGGGAATGAAGCATGGCTTGCCCCAATCTCGTGCCACTTGCTTGTCAAAAGCCCAGGTCGCATCCCCGGCAAGTAAAACATACAGTGGCGCTGGCAGCGTCCAATTTTCATAAGCGTATTGAAGAAATTGTTGTATCGCCCCGGGATCGAAAATACCATAACTAAAATCATCATAAATATCCTGGACATCCACAATTTTAACTCTTAAGCCTTGCGAAGAACGATGATCGGCTAAAGGCTGAACGACTTCACGAAATCGTTCATGAGTGATGAGGATATAATCCGCTCCATTCTGGCTCGATCTCAAATCCGAGGAAACATTTGGAACGATCTTCTCCGGCTTGTTCACCGTTTTGGATGAAAATACATAATACGTAACCGACGTGGGATGATAATCATCCTGAAAAATGACCGAATAAGTAGAATCTTGATTTCGTTTCGTCTCAAAATTGACCAAACGCCGCCCCAGGTTATCAAAGATAAACATATTTTTGTTGTTAAAATTGCTGATCTCGAATTGATACAAACCCTGCTGCCCTGGCGCCAGGAATTCGATAAAATCATTTTCGGCTTGAAAAGATCGCTGGTAAGAAATTTCAAACCAATTGAAAAACACCTGGTCGATTTCACCGGCTGGCGTGTCCCCTGGCAATTCAATGGTTAAAATATTTTCACCATTTCTAAAAATATTGTTCGGAACATCCCGGTTTTCAATATACTGTTCAGTTTGCCCGTCCCATGTGCCCTCGACGATCAAATAATCATTGATTTTAATCACCACATGATGATCCGGGTATGCCGAGGGATGGGTCGAGCCGAAAAAATTGGCTTTTACAATGGCGGAAGATTCATCGGGAATGGGATTGTGCAGGGTAAATTTAAACTGGTAGGACTGGTTGGCATTCATGGTCTCCCAGAACCAGTGGTCTTTAGATTCATCGGTGACTAACAACAGCCGCTCAAAAATATTATCCTGTTCAAAATGTCGTGTGAACTGATGGGGATTTGGTGAAACATACTTTGCTGGATCACTAACATACAGGCCGGCATCAGCCTCTGCCATTCTCAAACCCCGGTCACCCTCCCATGTCAGCCAATACACATTGGAAACCGAATACGGCGAAAGATAGCTATTTTCCCCTCTGTTAAATTGTCCGTAAAACTCGATATAATCGCCATCGTCAAAGCTGCCATCCTTTTGCCCCCTCACATAGATCGGCAGCTCCTTGCCTTTGTTGAATATTTTAATGGTTCGGGGGTCAATTGCCGATATTATAATTTCAGCTTGCTCAAGGTTTTTCTTATTAAGCCGATAGATGCCATCTGTTTTCACATAAATTTTATAACTGTTTGAGGTTGAAAAAGTTAAATTCGATTTTTCTAGGGCTAATGATTTAGATTTTGGCTGGCGCCAGCTCTTGCCAGCCTCGTAATTCAGCAACATATTCTTTAAAGCATGTTCAAATTTTGAGTGAGATGGTGTTGGTGCAGCCTGCCCAGTATCTCCCTCAAAATTAATTCGAAAGGTTAATGATTGATAAATTCTCAGCATTTTTTTGCTTGGATTGTATTGCGCCGGGCAAACTTGAATCTGCACCACCCGCTGGTCACGGATAAATCCTGTCTCACCAATCGTCACGATTTCCTCTGGATACCAGTTGTCCTGCGAATAAAATTCTTTGTTAATAATGAATCGAGGCTCACCTTTGCTATTCTCATCCAGAATCTGCTCCATCACTGGCAGAACCGTGAGACCTGATCGAGTTGAGGTTTGAGAATCGACAATTTGTAAATTCATCCCACCAGTCAATGGGACAGCCAGCATCAGCCCTGTAGTCGGCAATTGTGGTTTCCCTTGTTTAGTCGTAAAATTAAAACCCGGGATGGAAATTAGGTGATAGGGAGCTTGATCCACGATTTTTTCACCGGTATGAATCGAATCAATCTTCACCTGAACCGTGATATGACTGCTGGTCGATTCAATGATTTGAACCGCATCATTACGGATCGGCTGGGCAGCAAGCTGGGAAGTAATAAGATGAAAAATGAAATAGATAAATATTATTGAAAACTTATTTTTCATTAACATTGCCTGATTTTTAAAGATCAGAAGTATGGAAATGTTGCATTTTTTTTAGTCATTTTATGTGTATTAAAAAACTTAAAACTCACCCCCTGTTTCCCCCTCTTTTATTAAGAGAGGGGGAAACAGGGGGTGAGTTTGAATTCCTGGATTCAGAAATTTTGTTATCCTTCGCTTTGCTACAAATACTAATCAGCAATGCATAAAGGCATTGCACTCCCGCTAATTAATAATTGACAATTGTCAATTCACAATTGACAATTAGAATAAGAACGAAACAACTTCCCCCACTCCGTCTTCATAAATTGACTGATTCGTTTGCTGCCAACCACCGGGTACCAGAACAAATCATGATAAATATTCGAAGCCAGCGGCGCCCAGAAAATCAACGGCGAATGAAGCGCCAGCTTCTCCAAAAATCGCAGCGCCCCCAATCGCAGCATCTGATCGCCCCAGATCACAAAGCTCCGTTTGGTGTGAAATCCGAAATTTACATCAGAAATATCTTCCCCCACAATCTCAATCTCATCCGGATCGCCGATGCCCAGTTTCATGTCATGGCACATTCGCAGGTAGGGAATTTCCATTGGATCAAAGCCCATCATTTTGGCTGCAACCGCGTCAATGGCTACCGAATCCCCGCTGGCAAGCAGGTAATTTTTGATTTTTGGAAACATGGTTCTGGGACCGGCGCCATCACCACAAACCGTCGCGTCCATCACTGCAAAAATACCGGGATGAAGCTCTTTCTGCATGATGACCAGATCGACCAGCACCTCGTGAATATATTTATGGGCATAATGGCGTACTTCTTTCAGTAATCCACCAAACGCATTTTTAATCGCCCCGGTAGTAACCGAATGCCCGTGCGTTTTCAATGTTGGTAGGTGAATCACATTTTTGCCAACATACATCTTCGGAATCTCAATCCCTTCCGGGAAGATTTGATTCAAGCGCAGCAGCTTATCTTTAAAATTGTATGTGATCCATTCCACATCGGGCAATGCCGTGAAAGATAAACCATATTTATCCAGCACCGGCTGCCAGCGATTGTTCCTGACACCCTTTTTCGGATTGGTCACCACAGTTTTATTTTCAACTGGAATGATTTTATTCCTCTCAAACCCATCTGCCACAAGCGTTTTCACCACACCTTCCACCTGCCACGGCTGCGAAGAACAGGCTGGGAAATACTTAGTCCACGAAAGGTTGAGTTTGATCAGCGTATCCGACTCTTTTGAAATATAGTTTTGATACTCTGCCCGATGAAGTAATTTTTGATAATCATCTAAAACTGTTGATGGCGAAGTTTTTAAAATTGTTACTTTAGCTTTTGTCATGTTTTATCTT
>CBFDBN010000248.1:0-6117 GCA_965603055.1 uncultured bacterium
TTTTATACAGCTTGGATCCATTAACAGTCCTGGTATCCTGCAACTTGTTTTGAAGTGTTTTCATCACGGCGGGAACGCCACCTACAAATTCCAGGTCTTCGATGAAATGATCGCCGCCTGGTCTTAAAGCAGTCAAATGAGGCGTGTTCCGACTGATTGTATCGAATAGCTCCAGGGGAAGATCGATACCTGTTTCATGGGCGATGGCAGTTAAGTGCAGTACCGAATTGGTAGAACCACCGAGCGCCATGTCGACACGAATGGCATTTTGAAAAGCATCGGTAGTCATGATCTGTTTCGGAGCTAAATTTTCATGGATCATCTGAACGATGCGCTGCCCGCTTTCAAAAGCGAGGCGTTTTTTCTTTGCAGAACCAGCCAGTCCCGTCCCAGAACCTGGCAAAGACATGCCCAATGCTTCAGTCAAACAAGACATGGTATTTGCCGTGTACATTCCCTGGCACGAACCACAACCAGGGCAGGCTTCCATTTCCAATGCTTCTAATTCTTCCAGAGAAAGATTCCCAGCCAGGTGCTGTCCCACTGCCTCAAAAGTATCTCGCACCAACGACAATCTTCTGCCATGATACCTGCCTGACAACATGGGACCTGCAGTAACAACTATTGATGGAATGTCAAGTCTGCCGGCCGCCATTAACATTCCAGGCGTAATTTTATCGCAATTGGTCAACAGCACCAATCCATCTAAACTGTGTGCATTTGCCATGGATTCGACAATGTCGGCAATGAGTTCCCTCGACGGCAGTGAATATTTCATCCCTTCATGCCCCATCGCAATGCCATCACAGATTGCTGGTGTTCCGAAAATAAAAGGCGTGCCGCCAGCCCGATGAATGCCGTTTTCAATTGCACGCTCCAGATCCCTCATGCCCACGTGTCCTGGAACAATGTCAGTAAAACTACTGGCAATCCCGATAAATGGACTATCTAGGCTCTGCCGAGTTAAACCCGTCGCAAAGAACAGGGACCGATTCGGCGTTCGTTCGATACCTTTTTTCGCTTGATCACTTCGCATGATTTTCCCTCTTTCATTTTGAATCGCCAAAAAGGCGATAAATTAAGACGTACCTATCGAGCTGAGGTTACTCCAAATCAATATGCAATAATGGTGGATTTTGTTGATGTGAATTTGATTGATATTTTTTTGGTATGAGCAACCTCAGCGTTGAATCAGCCTATAAGCTGTATCACGATGAGGCTACTAATAATGATAATGCTTATTAGCAATAAGCTTAGAATGGAAAGAATTATTATGATAGATAAATTTAGTACAGAACTATCCTGCAGCAAAGCGTGAAACTTTGTTCTGGAAAATAGTGGATATGTCACTGCTACAGGATTCATTATTCAATCTATCGTTTGAGTTAAAAAAATAATTGCCGAGAATATAAGCATAAAAAATGTTTTTGTCAAGTAAAAATTTTTATTTAAACATCTGAACCACTAAAATTTTATTTTCATTATTTAATCACCTTATAATACCCAACCTGGACAACGCAGAACCAAAAAGAAAAATTAGCTCACAAAAACTTAACTCGACACAAAAATCTTTTCTTGTGTTCATTCAGTTTTTGTGTCTAAAATATATATACCCAACGATCAACAAATTCAATTATTCACTATTCACTTCCCATTTGCCCAATTGCCTATTTCCAAATTTCCCAGTTGCCCAAGCAACTAATTACCTACTCACCCGAATAAACCTTTCTCCCTGCCACAATCGTTTTATGAATAACCAGATCATTCTCCCCCAACGAAAAAAGCACCAAATCCGCTCGCTTGCCAACTTCATTCTCGCCTCGATCATTCAGTCGAAATAATCGAGCAGGATTTGCAGTCGCCATCTGAATCGCTTCTGCCAGGCTACATTTTGTGAATTTCATCATATTAAAAATTCCCCTGGTAATTGGCAACGAGGCACCAGCCAGGACATTCTGGGCAGGATATTTGATCATGCCATCGGGAGTCATGACAACAGCCATCTCATTCCAGTTATATTCGCCAGGTGGCATACCTGCTAGCTTCGTAACATCCGAAGTGATCACCAGCCGATCGACGCCTTTGGCTCTGAAAAAAATTTTCACTTCATCAGGTCGCAAATGAAAACCATCGACGATAATGCTCGCCATCAATCGATCTTCTGCCAATTGGGGCCAAAGCGGATTTTCATGCCGATGGATAAAATTGGCACAGCCATTTCCCAGGTGCACCGAGATCGCAGCACCATGATCTGCAGCTTTAGATATTTGTTCTGCCGAAGCATTATGATGACCGATTCCCACTACAATTCCCTGAGCAACACATTTCTGAATGAAATCCATTGCTCCATCAAGCTCTGGAGCGAGGGTAACTTGAATGATCTTATTTTCAGCAGCATTATTTATTTTTACAAATTCATCCCAATTGGGCAGCCGCACCCAATCTTTGTTATGTGCCCCTCGATAACCATCTTTAGGCGAGATGAATGGACCTTCCAGATGGAAACCTGGCATAGAAAGCGCAACATCGGGATCGTGAGTCGCTTCGGCTAAAACAGCAAAATTTTCCACCAGTCTTTGGTGAGGACTGGTCACGATCGTTGGCAGGTAAGTCGTTACCCCCACCTTCCGAAGCGATTGAGTGACTTTTTTGACATCTTCAACAGTTAAACCTGGCGATGAAAAATCAACTCCCATGTAGCCATTTACCTGGGTGTCGATGAAACCAGGGGCGATGTAGACATTGGCAAGCGTTGGATCATCCAATTTTTGTTTGCGAGTAATCGTCCTGATTTTGCCATTCTCAAATCCAATTGAAATGGGTGTTTGATCAGAGTAAAATAATCCCTTAATTGTTTTCAAATATAGACCTATACTATTTTACAAGATACTGAAAGTTAAATCAGTTTAATTCTGATCGCCAGTGATTTTTCCCATGCGCAACAGGAAGGGAACGCTCATAAACAGATCATCCGCCCACACAGTAAAATATGCGCTCGCTCTGGTCGACAAAACGTGCCATCTTTCGAGCGAATTTGCTGATTCAAAATGTAATCCGCAATCGGCTCTATCAAATTCCAATATTCTGAATTTTTGGTTTGATCAAAAAGTTCCAGAAACGGCTACGCTGGCGCTCCCGTATCAATCAGCATGGTGAGGCGACAAATGCGATGATAGCTCCCTCGATAGGCATATAATTGCTCATACTGCCAAAATAAAATAGTCCAGCTTCGCAGCAATAAAATCACCATATTTTTTAACAAAATCAAGGTATTTCTTTTCACCAGTGGCATCTGCCAGTGCCAGAATTCCCAGCTTGGTCGCTCCATTGGCATAATACCAGTCGATATATGAATCTCGTTTAAATGAATTGGTATCTTTGATATTCAATTTCAACAACATATTTTATTTCGGAATCATACACCAAAAATTTTTATCAGAGTATGAAAAAAAATTTGAAGAATAAATGTTTTTCAGCGGAGTGGATTTAGAATTTTCGGGGGTGTGCTTTATAAGAAGTTGATGGATATATATGGGACATTCTCTAATCACAAAATTCAGCGGAAAGCATTTTAACGGAATGAATGTTAAGGTATTAAACTATATTTTATTCTCTGGTTTAATTAATTCAGTACTTTCAATTTTCTCCAATACTGTATTCATCCCAAATCGGTTGAGATAAAAGTAATCTAAAATAATCTTCCTCACGAGTCATCCAATCAATTAATTTTGCAGACGCTCCCAGGTAGCTAAGAATAGCTGACATGATATGATTCGTATCAATCACGACACGCAAAATATTATGCATTAACCTCGCCTATATTTTCTCGGTACTGATTTATTGCATTATCAATTTCCTTTGAGTTGATACCACCTTTGCTAAGCACCTCTGATCGAATAGACTCTACATCCTCAAGCAGTTGTTTTTTCCAGCCATACTTTTCCTGCAACTTTAAAAACGTAACAATTGCATAAGGCAAATTTCCATTATAGCTTTTTTGAACAACGTCTTTGAGGCGCTTATCAATATTTGATGGCAAATCGATTGATAACATAATGAACCTCATCATAACACATATTGTTTATTGATTTGTCTTTATATAATAAAATTAAATCAAAAAGTCAACAGGTTTCTTTCGACAGCAAGGAATTGGTACACTTTAGAGGAAGGATTAAATTTATATTTGAGGATTGTGTTACATGAAATTCCAGAAACCAAATCCCAAATCCCAAACAAATTTCAATCTCCAATTTTTCAATGACCCAAAAATATCCATATCCCGACACTTTTTCATTTGGAATTTGGTTTTTGAGCATTGGAACTTATTTATGATTTATCATTTGAGTTTTGAGATTTTTATTTTTGGATGGGGATTGATGTTCTTCTCCAGCTCGGTAAGAAACGGAAACGTAACCATATCCAGGTTGAGAAAATATTCGAACACATCATTTGCAGCGACATCTTTCACCATGTTGGCGGCGACTGAACTGGTTAAACCGCAACAGCCTTAAAGCCAATAAGCTAAACCGCCAGACTATCTCTCGATATGAGAAAGAATGGGAGAAGAAGCAAAGTCAACGTCTTCAAATTGGTTCTGAAAATTTATCCCAACCAGAACCAATAGCAATTATCGAAAATTTTCAAAATGTACCACCTGACGATAATAACTGCCCACTGACCAGCGTGATACATTTTGAAGCGCCCACCAGTGGTACACTTTGAAGTGCCCATTAACATCTAAATTTTAAAAATAGTAAATTAAATATAATTTCACTTTTCTTTTCTAAAAATAATAAAATTATACTTGACATTTAACGTTAAACGTTATATATTTAAGACATGATAAGATCATTTAGGTGCAAAGAAACAGAATCCATTTTTAATCGAAATTATTCTAAGAAATTCCCTTTTTCTATTCAGCGAGTTGCCCTTAGAAAACTAAGAATGTTAAATCAGGCAAGGAATCTAAATGATTTACGAGTTCCGCCTGGAAATAAATTGGAATCGTTGAAGGGTGATCGGAAAGGACAAATGAGCATCCGAATAAATGAACAATGGAGAATTTGTTTTGAATGGCATGAAAATGATGCTTATAATGTTGAAATTGTAGATTATCATTGAGGAGAAATTAAAATGAACAAAGAAAAAATGCCTCCACTACATCCTGGTGAAATATTGTATGAAGAATTTTTAAAACCGATGGGCTTGAGCCAGAATCAATTGGCAATAGCCATCAAGGTGCCGCCCAGAAGAATTAATGAAATCGTTCTGGGAAAACGAAGAATAACAGCCGATACAGCTTTGCGATTGGCGAGATTTTTTAACATGTCGCCCCAATTCTGGTTGGGATTACAAATGGATTATGATTTGGATGTTGCAGCGGATAATTTATCGAAAAAACTTGATTCTGAAATTGAGGCTTATCAACTAGCGATCTAATTTGACTATAAGATCAATTAATAGATTGTTCGATGCCGAAACGAATATCGATAGAAAAAAATTGGGTGCATAATATGGGAGATTTAACACAGCTAATAAGCAAATACAGGGGATTCATTCGTGATCCCGAGGGCAGTGCTCCAGAAATTATGGACATGTTTTTCGTAAGGGATATCATGGAACATCTTTTGGAAAACCATGATTCAGTACAAAATATGTCTCCAGAACTGCATCGACAAATTATTGAGCTTGATGATGAACTGTGGCATAAAATCGATATATTTTTAGAAATAATCGGATCGCACGCCCTGCAAAATGCACGAATAAAATTGAATGTTCCCAGAAAACGGTGGTGGTGGTTTTTGGATGAATTAGCCTCAAAGAAAGTTGCTGTTGGCTGGTAACAAATTTTTAAATGATGGGATTTATAGAGTTTAAATCTCTGTAAAAGAATTTATCAACAGGTTGGAGACAAGCTATGAATCTGGATGATATTTTTTTAACACTCTGCTAATGAATACAACATACTCATAGGCTACTATCATGCTTCCGATTCCATAAATATCATAATTTGTTTTTTTAAGGAGCTTTTTTACTTGCCTCTTTGTACGGAAATTTATGTTTAAATCCAAAATTTTCACATAATGTCCTTCCTTTAAAATACTTGCTCCAATATAG
>CBFDBN010000249.1:0-6108 GCA_965603055.1 uncultured bacterium
CGCTGTCGTCGATCTGGGTGGCGCGTTGCTCACGATTTTTTCGTTCGGCAGCAATCTGTTCGTTTAGCGTGTTTACGGCTTCTTCAATTTTGTTTGAAATTTCTTTGGTAGATTCAGCGATATCGTTCCTAATATCATAAAAATAGGGCAACATCGACTTGTTGACATCACGACGGAGCTCGGATTCCAATTCTGCTAAAAATCGTTCTACTAATTTTTCAGTAGGAAATTTAGCATCACCCGAAATTTTATATCGATCTGCCATACGGCACAGGGCTTGTTTGCATTTTTCACGAATGGTTGCATCAGGGTCGGTAAATCGATAGAGATAGGCGAGCACGCCATCAAAAGTTGTATCACTGGCGAAATATTTTTTTGCCTGCGTTCGATCCAGTCCCTTTTGTGTATCACTAAACGAAACGACCAGTGTTTTGTAAAATTTTTCAAATTCGGAATCTTTCAACTCCCCTTTGCGAATTTCGAGGTAGTTTTTTACTAGGTTAAAAATCTTCTCTGGTAACAGTTCAATGAGGATATCAAGAAATAGTGGCATCATCGGCGCTGCCTCCTTTGCAGTTTTGGCTGATTGAAGGGGCTATTTTTTTGAAAAAATCTTAAATTGGGTTGTTCGCAATATACTTCATAATTGATGAAATGTCAAGTGAAATAAAATTAAAATTAGCAGGGAAAATCAATACCCTTGACTTTAGTCAATGATATTTTTAGAAAAAATAGTTATCTTGTCGGAAATGGGAATTGTGTAAATTATACACATTTTGGGTTAATTTTTCAGTATAAAACTGATTGTAAATTGATTCCACCGCTTGAAGCGAAGGAATCAGTATGAAAAATCGTAATATCTTTTCGTGTTTTTCATGGGATAAATTATGAGGCTAAAAAAATGGAAAAAAATCAATCCGCCAAGCTACCCCCAGCCAAAGCAGTTCGGTTGGAAAAATTAATCGATTATTCATCAAATTCAATCGTCAGTCGTGAAATTGTAAAAACCAAAACCGGAACCCTAACGCTGTTCGCTTTTGATGCGGGACAGGGATTGAGCGAGCATTCAGCACCGTTCGATGCTATCGTGCAGGTTCTGGATGGTGAAGCAGAAATCATTATTGATAAAAAACCGATTATCACAAAGGCGGGTGAAACAGTATTGATGCCTGCTAATATTCCACATGCGGTTTTGGCAAACAAAAAATTCAAAATGCTGTTGACCATGATTCGTGAATAATTTGGGACAGATTGGCAATTTGTCTTACAGTCCTTTTTCTCTATTGTTGCATTTTATTATTATTTTCATTATATTAGCTCATTAAAAATGTTTCATTACGATAGAGGAAAGGTATCAGATATGAAAGATAAAAGAACAATCACACTCATCAAAGGCGATGGAATCGGACCTGAAGTGGCGAATGCCACGGTGAAAGTTATCGAAGCGGCTGGCGCTGCGATCGAATGGGATATCGTGTGTGCGGGCGCCAACGCGCTGGAAAAATTTAATACCGTGTTGCCAGAGTATGTGGTCGAATCAATCAAGAAAAATAAAATCGCTCTTAAAGGACCGGTGGGCACGCCGATTGGAGAAGGATTCAAAAGCATCAGTGTCGCGCTGAGAAAACGGCTTGAGCTTTATGCCAACCTTCGTCCGATCAAGAGCTTGCCTGGTGGCATCAACTCCCGATATGAAAATATTGATCTCGTCATTGTGAGAGAAAATACCGAGGGACTTTACTCGGGCATCGAGCATGAAGTGGTTCCCGGTGTGGTGGAATCATTGAAAATTATCACGGAAAAAGCTTCCACTCGAATTGCCGAATTTGCTTTTCAATACGCAATGAAACATAAGCGAAAAAAAGTTACTGCCATCCATAAAGCTAATATCATGAAAATGAGCGACGGGTTGTTTCTGCAGTGTGCTCGAAAGGTCAGTGAAAAATATCCTGGCATTGAATATGATGAAAAGATCGTGGACAATGCCTGCATGCAACTCGTTCTGAATCCCAATCAATTTGATATTCTGGTGTTAGAAAATCTATACGGCGATATTATTTCGGATCTTTCCGCCGGATTGGTTGGCGGATTGGGAACAGCTCCCGGGGCAAATATTGGTGATGAATATGCAATTTTCGAAGCGATTCATGGCAGCGCGCCTGATATCGCTGGACAAAATTTAGCGAATCCTATCGCCCTGATTCGCTCAGCGATTTTGATGCTCGATTACATCGGCGAAAATAAAGTGGCAGCAAAAATTCATCAAGCAGTTTGCAGCGTACTGAAAAAAGGTGAGAAACTGACCCGAGACCTGGGCGGTACTGCCACGACAACGGAAATTACCGATGCGATTATTGCTGAGTTGTAATCTCCCACAGGCTTGAGTTTTGAGTCAAAAGTACAAAAAAACCTACAAGGAGCAACAGAGTTAACAGAGATTCACGGAGATTTTTTTGGATGGATTATTTGGCGGTTATAAAACATTTTCACTCCGCTTGCTCCGCTTCTCATTGTAAAGGAATTACTTCATTAATCAATTTGCGAAGCTATGTTCTAAATCGGAGTGAATAATTTTGAATGTTATTAGATTGCTTCCAGTTATTTTATCTTCAATCTTAATGGCTGCCCACTTTTCACGAGCCAGTCAAAATGGGTTATCCATTGTCTGTTTAATGCTTCCTTTTTTACTCTTCATAAAAAGAAGATGGGTCGCTAAAGTATTTCAAGTGCTCTTACTCATTGGCGCTATCGAATGGATTCAAACCACGTTGAGAATCGTTCACATCAGGCAGGTACAGGGAGAAGCCTGGATGCGCGTGGTGATCATCCTGGGAAGCGTGGCGCTTTTCACGGCACTCTCTGCCCTGGTCTTTGAATCTAAAAACTTGAAACTGCGCTTTCGAGACACTGGCAAAACAGAAAATATTTCTGCTATTACTTTTTTATTGACCGCAATATTATTGAGCATTGTTCAACTAAAAGTGGAAAATCCCATTATCTTATTGGAGCGATTTTTCCCAACGCTGGGGTGGATTGAAATATTTTTATTAGCCCTCTACGCCCGCTGGATCGCTGAAAAAATGCTCGATCCGATTCAATCGGCGCAATGGCGACATCGAATCTGGTTATTGTTTTCCATCATATTTTTTTCCCAACTGATTCTCGGCTTGATTGGTTTTGAAAATTTTCTTATGACCGGCAAGCTTCATGTCCCTGTTCCAGCAATGATCGTTGCCGGTCCACTCTATCGTGGCGAACGATTTTTCATGCTGATTTTATTTATATCTACTGTGATTTTGGTCGGTCCCGCCTGGTGCAGTCATCTCTGTTATATTGGCGCCTGGGATAACTGGGCAGCTCGACAATTGAAACGTCCCGAGCAATTGTCACAATGGAGAAGATCGGCTCAAATTGGAATCCTGGCTTTCATTATATTCATAGCACTCTTGCTGCGTATCTTTGGTGTACCAACCACTATTGCCACTATTCTGGGGATTATTTTCGGCGTCATCGGCGTGGGCGTGATAATTTTTTGGTCACGAAGAAAGGGATTAATGACGCATTGCATTACCTACTGTCCTATCGGTGTTTTAGCGACCTGGCTGGGGAAAATAAATCCGTTCCGAATTCAAATCAACGATACCTGCACCGAGTGTCAAGCCTGCCACCTGGTCTGTCGCTATGATGCTTTGAAAATGGTAGATATTAAAAATCGTCGTCCTGGCATTACCTGTACTCTGTGCGGTGATTGCATTGGCAGTTGTAAATTTAAATCCATTGAATATCGTTTTCTGAAAATAAAACCTGAAACGGTGCGATCGACATTTATTGTGATGGTCGTGGTGCTTCATGCCGTTTTTCTTGGAGTGGCGAGAATTTAAACTCTGTAATTCAGCATTCACTAAATTCCCGCATTCCACACGGATTGAAGAAACACACCGATAAAAAAATCCGCATGATTCATCAATCTGTGTGAAAGTCTCTTGCAGAATGAAAATTTGAATCGATTTAATCCACTTAATTACTCACCAAATTGGAGGAAGCTATGAACGGAAAAATCTTAAAAGTCTTGTTCATTCTCCTGGTGTTTAGCTGTTTTGCCTCACTGGCGTTTGCTGAAAAGTGTGTGCAATGCCACAAAGTCAAGACGCCGAATATCGTTTCGGACTGGCAGCTCAGCAAACATAGCCAGAATGATGTGGACTGCGCGACGTGTCATGGCAATGAGCACAGTTCCCCGTCCACAGTGGCGAAGGCGAAAATTCCCACGCCAGAGACGTGTGCCGAATGCCACGATACCCAGGTCGAGCAGTTCAAGAAGGGCAAACACGCTATGGCATGGGCAGCCATGAACGCCATGCCAACCGCTCACATGCAGCCAATGGCACTGATGGAAGGCATGAAAGGCTGCGGCGGCTGCCACAAGATCGGCTTGAAATCCGAAGCAGACATGAAAAAGCTGAAAGAACAGGGGGCAGGATATGGTCTTGCTTCGTGTGATGCTTGCCATACGCGACATTTGTTCTCCAAAGCCGAAGCCCAGGAACCGCAAGCCTGCCAGACCTGCCACATGGGTATCGATCATCCCCAGTGGGAAATGTACTCGTCATCCAAGCATGGCGTTCGCTATCTGTTGAAGCAGAACAAAGTCTTGCCGGAAACTGTTGCTGCGCCCAAATGCCAGACCTGTCATTTCCAGGAAGGTGATCATGAAGTGCAAACTGCCTGGGGATTTTTAGCCGTACGATTGCCCATGCCCGAGGACAAACAGTGGGCTGCCGATAGAAAGGTCATTCTTCAGGCACTGGGCGTTTTGGATCCCGAAGGCAAACCAACCGCGCGTTTGGAAGTGGTGAAGGCTGCCAATGTCGCCCGCCTGACCCAGGAAGATTGGCAAAAAGAGCGGGATGAAATGGTCAAGATTTGCAGCAAGTGTCATTCGAGCAAATTTGCCAAATCCGAGCTGGTAAAAGGCGATGACATGATCAAAGAAGCCGATCGTTTGATGGCAGAAGCGATTCAGATTATCGCAGGCTTGTACAATGACAGTATCATTAATAAGCCAGCAAGCTATGCCCACCCATTTCCTGATCTGCTGACGTTCCATGATGCCCCGACGGTGATCGAACAGAAACTTTTTCTCATGTTTCTCAAACATCGGATGCGGGCATTCCAGGGGACGTTCCATGCCAATCCCGATTATGCGCTATGGTACGGCTGGAGTGAGATGCGAAGGGATTTGAGTGAGATCAAGGAAAAGGCGGCAGAGTTGAGGAAAGGTAAACATTAAATTAAATTTCAGACTATAAAAAACAAATACCAAATATCAAACCTGTCCGATCAACCGCAGAGATCGCTGAGACCGCGGAGGAAACGCAGAGTTTTTTATTGTTGCTATTGAAATGTCATCGTTATGAAATTTTGGGCAACTATTCAAATTTAATTTTTAATTTTTTTTCTCTGCGTTACTCTGCGCACTCAGCGGTTAATATTTTTTTAGGTTGACGCTAATTGCCAACAGGCGGACAGAAGTCTAAAAGGCAACCCAATAAAATGGTTGCCTTTTTTTACTAAAAAAGGGAGCAGAATATTCTTCACATTTTCATCTAAAAAGTATCTTTTGCTGGTTTCATTTCAAAAAATTAAAATTTTAATTTGGAACTAACAGCATTGAAACTGAATAAAACAGTAGTTAAATAATTACAATTGAATAAAATTTGAGGCGAGCTGTATGGAACCATTGCGCACATTTACGATTATTCCGACACTTCCACCGAAACTGGAATTACTAAAGAAGATCGCTTATAATTTACAATGGACCTGGAATCGTGAAACTATAGATTTATTTCGTAGAATGGATCAAGATTTATGGGAGGCGACTGATCACAATCCGGTGAAATTATTGGGTCAGGTTCGACAGGAACGTCTCGAGGCATTAGCTGAAGATGATAGCTTTTTAGCCCATCTAAAACGGGTTTCAGAGGACCTGGAAGCCTATCTAAATGAATCCACCTGGTATCAAAAAAATTATAGCGCCAAAAACCAGGATGTTAAAATAGCATATTTTTCAACAGAGTTTGGATTAACAGAATGTATGCCCAATTACTC
>CBFDBN010000250.1:0-6101 GCA_965603055.1 uncultured bacterium
TTACCAGACTTAGCTCTTTGAAGTCGTTCCCCATCTTTGATAAAGCTCATTCTGAATGCCCATTAAATCAAGTATTTTCCCGACAAAAAAATTAGTCATGTCCTCAATTGATTCTGGATGATGGTAATACGCAGCCATTGGCGGACAGATAATGGCGCCAGCCTGTTTTAATTTAAGCATATTTTCCAGATGGGACGTAGAAAGTGGTGTTTCCCGGGGAACGAGAATTAATGTATTATTTGTTCGGAGTTGATTATCTGCGGCACGTGTGATTAAGTTATCTGTATACCCGTTTGCTACAGCAGATAAGGTTTTCATGGAACAAGGAGCAATGACCATTGAATTAATTAAAAAGGAGCTGCTGTTGATTGGGGCTGTTGCGTCATGTTGATCGAAATATTGGGCTTTTGGTGGAAGTTGAAAGTTATTGCCTAATTCGTGTTCAATGACTTTCCTGGCATTTTCGGATATAATGCTGATGATTTCAGAATTTAATTTAAGGAGTTCTTCAATCAATTGAATTCCGATGATGACTCCGCTAGCGCCGGTTATGCTGACAACGAATTTTTTCAAATTTATTTAAGTTTAGTGATAAAGCTTGTCTCCGCCCCGGCTTTGAGCAATTGATTGGCAATGATCTTTGATGATTCAAAGTCGCGGGTCACGGCAACAATACAGCCGCCCTTCCCGGCTCCACAAAGCTTGGCTCCAATCGCACCATGTGATACTGCTGCTTTGATCAATCTGTCTAATTCCGGGGATGAAACATTTAATTTTTCCAACTGTGCTTGATTCTCATTCATCAGGTGTCCTAATTTTTTTGCATCCCCATCCTTCACGGCTCGCGATCCCTCCAGTGCAAGTTGTCCAATTTGCTTAAAGATACGGTCATACTGCTCGACATTCTTATTGCGAACTGCTGCAACTTGAGCAACGACTTCTGCCGTACTTTTGCTAATGCCGGTATCCCCAACGACAAAAAAGACGGGCGAGCACGGTTTTATCGAAGCCGGCTCACGATCTTTTCGGAACAATACCGGCTTTTCCAGCGAAATCACGGTATTGTCGATTCCGCTGGGAGTGCCGTGGTGAATTTTTTCCAGCTCAAAAGACAAATCGATCAATTCTTTGGGGAGTAGAATTTTATTCATTGCTTTTAACAACGCCCTCAGAACTGCTATTCCTGTTGCAGCGCTGCTGCCAAGTCCTCTCCCGATCGGAATTTTCGACCATAAAGTAAGCCTCCAGCCAGACTTCGGCAGCTTCGTAACTTTCGTATTGAACAGATCAATGGCTTTAATGAGATGTGTAATCGAAGCAGGAACGGTATGTTCATCCAGGGAAATACGTATTTTTAAATCATTCGCCTCGATAATTGGCGTAGCGATAGAAAAATCAATTGAAATAGCAGCATTTGCCCGAACATCCTGTATTGGGATTGCCACGGCCGGGTATCCATAAACTACTGCATGTTCCCCGAACAAAATAATTTTTGCCGATGCTGATGCTTGTGTCGAAATCATTTTTGTGATTGTTTGTTGTTACTGGTTAGTTGTGAGTCGTGTTTGGTTAGTGGTGAATTGTAATCCGTGAGCAATAAGAGATAAAAATTAGTTAACCAAACACGAGCAACTATTTACTACTCACCGCTCACCAATCCACTACTCACCAATCTACCACTCACCTCATTGCTTCTGATCTTCTTGTTCTTCTTTTTCTCGAACTAAAAGAGGTTTCAAAATTTGTTTGGCTCGATCGTAACGGACACGACCTTCGTGCGCCATTTGATTGGCAACTTTGATCGCCATTTCACCAATAGCACCAGCAAAGACCGCCACGTTTCTGGCATGAAGTGTCATGTGTCCTTTCTGGATACCTTCGGTTGCCAGGGTCCAGATGGCGGTGAAATTTTGAAGTAAGCCGGCGGCTGCAGCGATCTCAGCTAATTCTTTGCTGGTTTTAACCTTCATTAATTTGAGTAATATTTTTACGCCGGGGTGAATTGAGGTCACGCCGCCAACAATGCCAAGCGCCATGGGAATTTCCATTTCCCCGATCAGTTTACCTGATTTGTCGCGGGAAAAGTGACTGACCGGTTTATATTTACCAGTTCGAGCGGCATAAGAATGGACGCCAGCTTCACAGGCACGCCAGTCATTTCCAGACGCAATCAATATTGGATCGATGCCGTTCATTACTCCTTTATTATGAGTTGCAGCACGATAAGGATCGGCTTCTGCGAAATGATAAGCTTTTATAATTCTACCAGCTGCCTGCTCGCCGGTGAAACTTGCACGAGCCAGGCAATCGACCTCTAATTCCATCCTGACACGGACTAAACGGCGATCGGAAAGGTTTGAAACGATTTTGCAGATTGCTTCTCCTTCAACGAGTTCGGCAAGGATAGGAGCTAATGTTTCTGCCATTGTGTTAACGGCATTTGCGCCCATTGCATCCCTGCAGTCCACGATAATATGGACGATTACCATTGGCCCGCTCAGTGAGTCAATTATTCGGACTTCAATATCCCTGGCTCCGCCACCAAGTTTCGACAGGACAGGGTCCTGCTGATTTGCCACGCGGAGTAAATCTTTTTTCTTCTTTAAAATTGTTTTTTTCGCTTGTTCAGGATTTTTCACATCAACCAGTTGAACCTGGCTGAACATAATAGGATCGGTTGCTTCTGAAGTGAGTATCCCATGGTCACGGATAAGTCTGGCAGAATTACTGAGCGCAGCAATTACCGAAGACTCTTCGACTGCCATCGGAACGATATAATCTCTATCATTTAATTGAATGTTTACGGCAATCCCAAGCGGTAGTCCAAAAACACCAATCGCATTCTCAACCATAACATCGGCTAATTCAGGCGTTAACGTTTCTCGTTTTAACATCCATTTTTCATTGGTGGTCAACGGATA
Source organism: uncultured bacterium (assembly GCA_965603055.1). Lineage (GTDB taxonomy): Bacteria > Zhuqueibacterota > Zhuqueibacteria > Thermofontimicrobiales > Thermofontimicrobiaceae > CBFDBN01. The sequence goes on from CBFDBN010000250.1 coordinate 2,922, forward strand.
CCACTGTTCGAGCAGGTTTAACCTAATCGATAAATCATGTTTATAAAAGCCAGGAAACCTGGAGCTTTTTCCATTCAAGGAAATTTCATCAACATCTGTCAATTTTTTTACTTCTTCTTCCATAATCACCACCATCATTTTTTAAGGTTGAAATTTTTTCAGCAAGCTGAGTCGTCAAAAAAATGTTTGTAAAGATAAAAAAAAAAAGATTGAAATGCAAGTATTATTAAGAATTATTTGGATGCATACCAGCAGGATTTTAACTGGAGTGATTACCTGAAACACTTCATTTTTCCATTGTTAATTCATAACCGTATCTGAGCAAGGTGTCCTTAATGAAATGTTCTACCTCTATAACCTGTTCTGGATCATTTTCTTGATATTGGCTGACTTTGGCAGCATTTATCTCGTTATTTAAGTAATCTTCGCACTGTTTGCTGATAGAGATATTCAGAAAGCCACACAAATCATTAACGCTTTCTTGTGATCGAATACATAAATTTTCAAAAGTTAATTCTAATAATTGCTCCCGGGATAATTTTTGTTTGAAATAGTCAAAAGAATCAACTTGAAATTTCCAGGACAGTGCTGTCCGAAGATGATCAGGCTTGTGTAAGGCATTCAGTCGCTTTAGAATTTTCCTGCCGACTTTACGAGTCGGATCGTCGGTCAAATGATTCTTAAAGGCAATGTCACGACCATCTCGGACGATATGGATGAATTTTGCTCCCGGGAAAGTTTCATAAACAAGAGGCGCGATTAGATATGTCTCCGGAAATTTCCAGCCCCAGTTTGAACGCGGCTTCCCCAATCGTTGGTAATATTTATAGATTGCTTTTTCAAAAATGATACGGGATGAGGAATCATATTTTCCTTCCGCCGTAATGAACGTGTCTTTTTTAGCGATCTGTTTGATTGTTCTGTTTAATTTTCTATCCGTATCGCCAGATTGACGCTGTTGGTCGCTCCACATTTGAACATTAAGTAAATTCAAAACCTGGGCGAGCACCCTGGTTCCCGAGTGACCCCTCGCCATCACAACGACTGGCTGCATTTCCTTTAACTCTTGCCGCCATTCTAACACTCTTTTTTTGCTAAATATATGAAATAGATTATTCATAATTTTTCCGTTTTTAAGTGTTGAATCTATTTCCAATTATCAATAAGAAGTTTATCGTGCCAGGTTAGAAATAAAATATTAGGATTGACTTTTTTTAGTTTGAACGCTTGAGATGATTTTGTGTTTCATTTAAAGATATAATGGCTTCTTTTTTAATATGAAGATTTTGATTCAGAATTAAACTAGCAGATAAATGCAAGAGATTGGCAGGATCGTATAGAATTACTACGTGACAAATATATGTTGAACCTTTTGGAATTTGTTAATTGTCACTGCCTGTTGATGACTAAGAATATTTGAAGCACAACAAGCAGTCCGTCTTTTTTCATCATCGGCATTTCTCTGGCAGGTTTGTTATTGCCTAAAATCAAAAAACACACTATCACTATTAAACGCACTGAACACACCCAATCCATTCACTATATTGGTCAACGGTTCATTTAAATCACGAGAGTCCTGGTTTCGTGATTGATATAAATCCGCATATTCCTGGTTTACTCGATAGACTTTTACACGATGTTTGCCCAGGTGTGTCATCATCATGGCATTGACAGTGTATTCGCCTGCTGCTATCGGCTGAGAGATGAAACGCCCGGGTTTTTGACTAAATTTGGATACGACTGCCACAGGATTTGTATCAATGTTTTCAACCAAGATATAACAAAGTGCATCATTCACCTGTTCCCAATTAACAGTCAATGTCATCGATTTGCGGATGGAATCCATGCTCACGCCCTGCTGCCTGAGCTGCCACATTGTTTCCATATCAGGAAACACTGAATTTTTTATCAACGATAACTCATTTAGAAACAATGCAAATGATTTTTCATAAATTTGACTTTTACTCTTTTTAGAGTACATTCATAAATGATTAAAAGATGATGGTTCTCATCTAATTTTTTTTTGCCAAAACAACCGTAAACCACATCTCCTCTTCTTCAAATCCTGTTCCGCCTGAAGGACGTTCTCCACCCCGCATACCACCTGGTCTACCTCCCATCCCTCCAGGCCTGCCACCCATGCCGCCGCCGGATCTGCCTCCTGCGCCACGCATTCCCCCCATTTCACGCATCATTGCTTTTCGATCCTTATCGCTAATTCCACCTAATTCTAAGCCCAATTTTACTTCATTATTTGACCCAGTGCTTATCGGAATCGGAATTTTAAACTCATAACAAAAAACACCATTTTCATAAGCTGAGCCCGCTGCTGGTCCTTCAAGTGAGTATTCATTCCGCTCATTTCTATTTTCTCCCTGGATAATTATGATCATTCCCGGTTTTGGCAGGTTTTCTCTCTGTCTTGTCATCATTCGCTTCATTCTTTCTTCCATCTGTTGATTTCTTGGATTAGAAGAATTGATTTTTGGTCGATAACTGACATGCAAATCCATACTGCCAGTATAGAGAATTCCAGAATCTTTTTTCTTTTTTCCTTCTTTATTGAGCCAGACAGTAACGCCCATCATTCGGATTCGTCGAGCCATTCGCTCATCATTACCACGGAACATGAGATAGAGATTGTTTTCATCATTCGCCATGCCCACAACGATTTTCTGGTCTTCCAATATGTTTTGATTAAATCCTTCCCAATTTTCATATTTGCCATCAATTTTAATTTCTCGATCTGCCCATTGATTTTGGATTTTATTGCTTTTGCAGCTAACGAGAATTGAAAATCCTAAAACTAAAGCAAATAGAAAAAATTTTTTTTTCATTTTAAAATCTCCAACCTTTATTTTGTTTAATTATTGATACAATAATTAGACAATTTGTACTCCAAATTTATTCCTCATTAAATAAACAAATCAATATACAAAAAAATTCCACATTCAATCTACATAATTAAAAAAGGTCGATCCGTAATGGGGCAACCTTTTAGCGTGAAACATTCATGAATAAGTGATAAAATTATTTGCTAATTGAAAATCCCACCAAACCGATATGATCCTGAAAATCATAATATGGATCATTGGACGGATTATTGCGATACATGAAATTGAAAAAGACAGCAATCGAACCGGGAAATCACCAGCCGGTCTTGAATTTTATGGTAAGAAA
>CBFDBN010000251.1:0-6097 GCA_965603055.1 uncultured bacterium
AGAAGCGACAATTTTATTTGAAGGGGCTGGGAATGGAAGTGAGGAAGCAATGGAGGAAGAAAATTGCTTAAATACGGCTATGGCGGCAGAATCCTGAGAATCGATCTGGCAGAAAGAAGATTTAAAATTGAGAAAACTGATCCGCAATGGATTAAGCCGGTTATCGGTGGGCGGGCAGCAAATACGAAACGACTTTTTGAAGAATTGAATCCGGATTGCGATCCGTTAAGCCCGGAAAACCTGCTAATTTTCGGTGTGGGTCCGCTCACCGGTTCTCTGCTGCCAGCCTCGGCTTATTATACGGTTACCGCCAAATCTCCATTAACGGGCATCCTGGGTGATTCTGCTGCTGGTGGGCAGTTTGCTGCGGAAATGAAATTAACCGGTTTCGATCAAATTATCATTGCAGGTAAATCAGATCGACTGATCTATTTAATGATAACCGATTCAGGTGTCGAGTTTATCGAATGTCCTGATCTGGCTGGCAAAAATATTGTTCAAACGACTGAAATGATAAGAAACCAACAAAAAGATTATTCGGTACAGGTAGCTGCCATCGGTTTAGCTGGTGAGAATCTGGTTCATTACTCCACTATTGTCTCCAGCGGCAACCGGGTCAATGGACGCACCGGCATGGGCGCTGTGATGGGATCAAAAAATTTGAAGGCGCTGGCAGTTTGCGGTTCTAAATCTATTGAATTCGCTGATACGCTGGGATTTCTCGATGAAGTAAAAAAAATCGAGCAAGATATTTTCGCTCATAACGAATACCAGAAGCGCTACAATTTGGGTACAACAATGTTGATGAAAGATTTGAACGGTATCGGCATCCTGCCCACCAATCATTTTCAAAAGGGTGTTTGTGATTATGTGGATGAAGTTTCGGGACAACATTTAGCCAGCAGATACAAAGTAAAAAATAAAGCCTGTTTCAATTGCAATCTCCACTGCTCCCGCTACTATTTGGTCGATAATATCGAAGCCGAAGGTCCCGAATTTGAAACCCTTTGTGGATTCACCTCACGAATCGGTAACAACAAACTCCCTTTTGCCCTGGAAATGAATGAGTATCTGAACCAGGTGGGACTGGATTCAATCTCGACGTGCGAAGTTATCGGATGGCTGATGGAATGCCAGGAAGAAGGGCTGATCCGCCCCGATGATGTGGATGGATTTAGTATTCGATGGGGGGAAACGGATAACATTCGAGAGTTGGTGAAGATGATCGCTTTTCGCCAGGGAATTGGGGATAAATTGGCAGATGGAACGACCAAGTTTTCTCAAAATTTCAGCGAAGGAGCAAGGAAGTTGGTGATGCAGGTGAAAGGACTGGATATTATCTGCGGCGATCCACGGGGAATTAAAGGCTATGGTTTGACTTATGCTATCGCTTCCCGCGGGGGAGATCACCTGCGGGCTGAGCCGTTCTTTGAATTAACGGATCGAAGAGAGGAAGCAAAAAAGCGATATGGTACGGAAAAGGCTGCCGATAGACTGGCTGAGGAAGGCAAGGCTGCGCTGGTGTGCTATTCTGAAAAAATTGCATTGCTAACAGACTGCTTAACGATGTGCAAAAATATTGGACTTTGTATGGACATTTTGAATTTTGAAAATGCATCGAAACTATTAAAAACCGCGACTGGAATAGATTATTCTCCTGACTATCTGCAAAAAATTTTGGGAGATGCAATTGATCTTGATTTTAAGCTAAATAGAAAATTTGGAATGCGAAAAGAAGATGATACTTTGCCTGAAAGATTTCAGGAAGAACCTTTAAAACAAGGTCCAACGAAAGGTTCGACAGTGGATATTGAGAGGATGGTGAATGATTATTATGAGATTCATGGTTGGGAAGAATAGAGCGATACTTGAATGGATTTTAATTATGGCAAAATATTGTGTCCCCCAATATTCCTGAGATAGATGAAATCCTCATATTCTTGAAGGGTTATTCGAATATCCATGTCTATTGAAATTTCTTTCACAGGAGGTTTTTCATGTTTTAAAGCTTGAACTTTTTTATATCGCAGGGATGGATGATTTTTATTTTCGACAAATAATTTTAATTTTCGCGTCACTTTGTCTTTTAATTTATTATCATATTTTCTAAGATTTTTTTCAAATAGAGGAGACCATTTAACCTTCATCAGTATGTTCCTCTATTTTCTCAAACATTTCATCAATTGAATTAGCTGTTTTAACATTACCTGTTTTGAGATCATAAGTAGACTGTTTTTCTGCCTCTATCCATTCAATGGTATGGTAGCGTTCTTCACCAGGTTCAATTTTATCAATAAATACGATCATAACTTTCATTGCATCTTTATAAGGAACTTCTTCCTGGGGGATTATTTGCCCGTTACGATATATGCCCTTTATTGCTGTTTGTGCCATTGAGGAACCTCCTGATATTCAGATATATTGTTTTTCAAATTAGAAATATGTCTAATGGTTGGCATTTTTGATCCTCTTATTTTTTTAACCTAAATAAAGATATTATTTCTTTTCCAAAAAGTCAACTATTATTTTTCTATTCTGAATTCTATTTTAAAAACTATATGTTTCGAGAGATTATACTTGACAAATTTAAATAAAAATTGTAGATTGTTAGTTAAATTTCAGTAAGTCGTTATTCTGATTATACAGGAGATTTTCATTGAAAATCAACCTGATCAAAGCAATACAAGAAGCTGTCTGGATTTTTCTCATCGCCGTACTTTTAGGATTCGCTGCTAATATTTTTCATCCAGAGAATGTCAAAATAACTCGTAAACGCTCCTCCTTGAAATTTGCTCCTGATACTGTTCTGGCACAGGATTTACCCGGTGTGTCTGTTACGATTGATGGAGCAACAACAAATGAAGATAAAATCGAGACATCGGAACCACTTCTCATCACCACGGCGCAGGTGGTTCAGCTTAAAGAAAATGATCTGGCATTAATTCTCGATGCCCGAGCTAAAACTGAATTCTTAAAATCACATATTCCCGGTGCAGTGAGCTTACCTTATGAGAAATTATCCGAATACAAAACCAGCTTAGATTCATTACCGCAAGATAAATGGCTGGTATGCTATTGCAATGGACCGCCTTGCGACCAGGCTGAATTATTGGCTCATGAGTTGATTATTGCGGAATATGAATTAGTCGCAGTATACTTCGATGGTTTGAATGGCTGGAAGAAATCTGGCAATGAGATAGGGGGGAGGGAGCACACAAAATAATTGTCAATTGACAATGGTCAATTGTGAATTGTCAATGAAAACACAAATCTAAATTCCTGGCCTGACGGCAATGGGGGAGGGAGGCAGCTAAAAATAAGCAGTAAAAACCAAAATCGCTTTATTTTGTTTTTAAAATGGATAGTCGCAGCTATTTTTATTTTTGCCGGGATCAGCAAAATATTGAATCCCGCTGCCTTTGCTCGAGATATTGATAATTATCGCCTGCTCCCTTATTTTCTGGTCACAATTATGGCTATCATTTTACCCTGGCTTGAAGTTTTGTGCGGTATTTTTCTTATTTATGGCAGATGGAGAAAAGGGGCAGCATTTATTTTGCTGTTTTTGACATTTATATTTCTGATCGCCATCGGTTCTGCTGTCGCCCGCGGATTGGATATTACCTGCGGATGTTTTTCGATGACCGTCGAAGGAACAAAAATCGGCTATACTCGATTGGCTCAAGATATTGTTTTGTTTGGGGTAATCGTTTTAATAAATTTTAGGGAATTGAGTGTGCAGCGTGTAAGGGATAGTGGTTAAGCTGTATGAAGGAAAAAGCGTGTATCTAAGACTTCTATTTCTTATGGCTATATGCCTTTACCCTCTACAACCTTATATCGTAGAACCAAAATGGGAGGAAAAACGATGCTTAAAAAAAATCATCCGGTTTTATTTCTTTTGCTATTCTTATTTTTATTATCTTTGATTTTCATTCCTCAATCAAATGCCACAATTGGTAATGCAAAACAAACCTTCAAAACCCCAGCCAAACATCCCACCGGTATGACCTTTGATGGAAAAAATATCTGGTTGGCTGATGGAGGGACTCACCAGATCTACCAGATTAATCCACAAAATGGCAAGGTTTTAAAAGCTATCAAAGCTCCTGGTTTCGATCCCCGGGGACTTGCCTGGGATGGAAATTTGTTGTGGTGCGTTGATGCTGGAGAAGGCTGGATTTATGGGATCAATGTTCAAACTGGCATTGCAGAAAAATTGCTTGAATCCAATTCCCCGGATCCAATTGGATTGACTTTTGATGGAGAATTCCTCTGGTTGCTCGATAACAAGGAAAAGAAACTGCTCAAAATTAATCGCATCGATGGTATGATGCATGAGAGCATTCCTGCTCCCTCAAAAAATTCTAAAGACGTGACCTTTGATGGGAAATATGTCTGGGTAGCAGACAATGGTGATGATATGCTCTATCGAGCTGATCCGACATCGGGGCAGGTGGTCACCTTTATGCCTTCGGTTGGTCCTTATCCTTATGGTCTCTGCTGGGATGGAAAGACCTTGTGGTGTGCTGATTTTCAAAAATGTGAAATTTATCAACTGGACTTAGATGACAAAGAATTTGTTTTTAAAAAAGACCCGAAAGAATATAATTGGGAAGCGATTCATGATTTCAGGAATTACGGTCCTGATGTGGTGGATGAACTGGATAGTTACATCGCTGTTCCCGGTGACTTAGATAACCAGGAAATCCTTAGCGAGATTCAATATGAGCCTCAGCCAAAGGATTTTGCCACTGATCGATGGGGACAAAAGTTTGCTCATTTTCATTTTAAAAATATTGTGCCAGGTTCATTCTTAAAACCAAAAATGAAACTTAAAGCGAAACTCTATCATACCGAATATATTATTTTTCATGAAAGAGTTGGCAAATTGGATGAGATTCCGAACGAGATAAAGGAAAATTATCTTGCTGATGGTTTAAAATATGATATGACCAATCCCATCATTCAACAAGCGGTGAAACAAGCAGTGGGGAATGAAAGACATCCATACTGGATGGTCAGAAAAATTTTTGATCATATCTGCGATAAAATCGAATACAAGTTAAAACCATTGGGCGGCTGGAATCCAGCCCCGACGGTTTTAAAACGAGGTACCGGTTCTTGCAGTGAATATACTTTCATCTTTATCGCGATGTGCCGCGCCAGTGGACTTCCCGCCAGGTATGCCGGTTCCATTGTCGTCAGAAGCAAGGATAAAGGAATTGACGATGTCTGGCATCGCTGGGCAGAGATCTATCTGCCAAACTATGGCTGGATTCCGGTTGATGTCTCGGCTGGGGATTCACCGCTACCGGCGCAGCGAGCCAGGAAGATTGGTGTTCTTAGCAATAGATATTTGATCACCACCAAAGGCGGCGGCGATTCTGAATATCTGGAATTTTACTATAATTTTAATGCGAAATGGAAAACTGCCGGGAAGTGTAAAATTTATTCTAAACAGTATGGGGAATTTGTACCAATTGAATAAATAGGCAATCATAAAATTTGAGAGGAAAAGAAAATGGCAAATTTTGAAACGATTCAAAAAGGACCACCTTTAAAAGGACTGCCAGTACCGGGAAAGACACTGCCAGAGATTTTTTTAAAACAGGTGGCAAAATACGGCCCAGATCGTGCGGCGCTTCGATATAAAAGCGATGGCGTATGGAAAGAGCATTCCTGGAAAGACTATCTTAATAATGTTGAAAAAGTCGCAGGGGGACTCATTAAGCTGGGAATCAAACCGCTTGATAAAGTCTGTCTGATTTCATCAAATTGTCCTGAATGGCTGTTTATCAGCCTGGCTGTTCAGAGTCTTGGTGCATCTATGGTTCCGATTTATCCCAATAGTACCCCGGATCAGGCAAAGTATGTTGTCGAACATAGCAAAGCCAAATTTCTGTTCGTTCAAAACCAGGAACAGCTAACGAAAACTGACAACTGGCGAAAGGACTTAAAAAATCTGAACAAAACCATCTTAATGTTTGGTGAACCGCCAACTGGAGTTATGAAATATGAGGAGCTTATCACACTGGGATCAGAACAAAAAAATAAATCTGCCGGGTTTTTAGAAGATCAGATCGACCGGCTGACA
>CBFDBN010000252.1:0-6091 GCA_965603055.1 uncultured bacterium
ATTTTTGAGGCCATGGCTGGATGAAATTATGAACTTTATTTACAACAGTTATTACTTTTTCATGCCAGCCGTCAGCTTGACTCTATTTTTTAAAAAAAAGTATGCCGCGGCTTATGCCGCATTTTTTATTGGAACAGCAGTACATTTTTCTAACTTTGTGCTCTTTTATTTATTTCCGGTAATAGGTCCTCAAGAAGTATTTGCAGAACTGCAACCGCTTAAATTCTCCGGGTATTTTTTTGGCGAAATCACCCGCATATTACAGGCTAACGGTTCGGTGAAAGGTGGTGCTTTTCCTTCTTCCCACGTCTCTGCTGCCTTCGCATGGTCGTTTATTGCGCTTCGTTATGAAAGAAATTTGGGATATTTGTTATTACCATTAGCAATTGGAATCTGTATCGCACCGGTTTATCTTGGATATCATTATGCTGTTGATACGATTTTCGGTTTTGTATTGTGTTTAATTGTTATTCCGATCGCCCTGAAAATATTGCAAATTAGAAATGAAGACCCCAAAAAAAATCTATCACCCTGATAAATCATCACATTCAAACTTGACATTTGTTCTCTTTTTTGTTATAATAAAGCTGGCATCTTGAATTACTAATATAACAAGAAGGAGTACACCATGGAAATGACCTACCGTCCGTTAGGAAATTCTGGAACAAAAGTGAGTATTTTTAGTCTCGGCGGTTGGGCGACGTTTGGCGACAAAGTATCCGATCAACAGATCGTTTCGGATATTATCCATTTTGCTTTTGATAACGGGATAAATTTTTTCGACATGGCAGATGTTTACGCTGGCGGTGAATCAGAAAAAATGATGGGTAAAGTGTTGAAAGATTTTCCGCGCCACCAATTGGTACTATCGAGCAAAGTGTATTGGCCAGCCAGTGATGATGTGAATGATAAAGGATTGTCACGCAAGCATTTGATGGAATCGGTTGAGAAAAGCCTGCGACGGATCGGAACCGATTACCTCGATATTTATTTCTGCCATCGCTTTGATGAAGAAACCCCACTGGAGGAAACCGCCCGCGCTATGGATGACCTGATTCACCAGGGAAAAATACTTTATTGGGGAACTAGTGAATGGACCGGCGAGCAACTGAAACAGGTTAATGAGCTTTGTGAAAAGAAAAATCTTTATCGTCCCCAGGTTGAACAACCCATGTACAATTTAATTGCACGCAAAAAATTTGAAACCGATGTAATGCCGGCAACAACGGAATGGGGCATGGGAGTTGTCACCTACAGTCCGCTCGCATCAGGTTTTCTCACCGGGAAATATGACGATGGCATTCCCGAAGGATCAAGAATGTCACGTTTTGATTGGCTTAAGGATTGGCTGTACAATGAGGATAATTTGACCAGAATGCGTGAATTTAAAAGCTTCGCTGATAAATCAGGTTTTCATCGGGCACAATTATCAATTGCCTGGGTAGCAGCACAGCCAGGAGTCTCCAGCGTTATTTTGGGCGCCACCAGAGTTGAACAACTCAAAGAAAATTTAGGGGCAATGGAAATTGAAATCACCGATGAAATCGATCAGCGATTAAAAGATATTTTTCCAATAAAGTAGGACAGGATGGCATTCTGTCCACCAAAAACATATCTATTCAAATCTTTTTTTTTTGAAATTCCGACACATTAAATTAGCAATAATTGGGAGAATCATCATGAATCCCATTAAATTAGGCATAATCGGCTGTGGCATCGCCACTCGTGAGCTGCACTTTCCAGCTTTAAAAAAACTAACAGACAAATTCGACATTACTGTTGTCTGTAATCATACCGAGCCAAAAGCAAAAAGCTTTGCCGAGATGGCAGGGGGAGTTTCGTATGTTCTCGATTATCATGAGCTCCTGCAACGGCCCGATGTCGAAGCAGTGGATATCGTTCTTCCCATTCATCTGAATTATCAAGCAACCAGGGATGCGCTGGAAGCAGGAAAACATGTAATCGTCGAAAAACCACTGGCTGCCAATCTTACCGAAGCGAATGAGATGTTAATATTTGACAAGCAGTTTCCCCAGGTAAAAATGGTTGCTGAGAATTTTCGCTATCGAACAACATTTTACCGTGTAAAAGAACTGTTAGATGCTGGTGAGATCGGAAAACCGTACTCGGTATTCTGGAATGTATTCTATTATGTCGATATTCAAAGCAAATATACACAGACGAAATGGCGAATCAATCATCAATACCCCGGTGGATTCATCACCGACGGCGGGGTTCATAACATGGCGGCATTGAGATATTTCTTTGGAGAGATTACGTCAGGCTGTGCCTTCACCAAAAGTATAAATCCTGCAATCGGAAAACTGGATACCATGAGTTTTCAATTCTCAACTGAAAGTGATGTGGATGGAGTTTTTACTGTTTTTTTTAGCTCCAACGGCTATTCAGAAAATCGAATCATCATTTGGGGACACAAGGGAAGCCTGGTGATTGAAAACAATCACATCACCATAAAAAAGCAGGGGCAGCCCGATCAAACTGAAACAGTTGAAGATGATGGAGGTTGTCGTGGTCAATTTGAAGATTTTTATGAGGCGATCAGAAACGGCAAACCCGTGAAAAGCTCGTTTACCGAAGCTTACCAGGATTTTGTTACCATTTTGAAAGCGTTGGAATCAGCAGAGAAAGGACAGAAATTTGGAGGAAAATAATATGGATAAAATCGAAATTGAAAGTAATCCCAATCCAGAACGACTGAAAGAACTGGGCATATCTTGCTGGCATATCTAGACGAAAGAGGTCTCGGAATTTCCCTGGGAATACGATGCGCAGGAAACCTGTTATTTTTTAGAAGGAGATTTAATCATCTCACCTGTTAGTGGCGAATCTGTTGAAGTTGGCAATGGCGATCTGGTGACATTTCCGAAAGGAATGAGTTGTACCTGGAAGATAAAGAAAGGTATTAGGAAGCATTATTGGTTTGAATAAAATGTAGGGCAAGATGTTATCTTGCCCTTTTTATTGTCACGGTAGGAACGCCAGTTGCCCGACGTTCCCCGAACAGATCATAGCCGTCAAACTATCTCTGTAAGTATTTGACTTCATTGTTGTTGAGGAGGGTGATTAGGCGCAGTCCTTCATCAGGGCTGCAAAGGCAGACGTTCATAGCAGCGCCTCATTTTTTTTGCCGGTCTGAAGTTTTTTTTACTTTTTTTTGAAGAAGCGACCGGCTGAAACTTCTTCTATTTGATACGACTAAATATATGAATAAATTAGATTAAAGTCAATAATTACTTTAAATATTTTAGATTTTTTTAAGCTTGACAAAGTATATCTGCTAAGAGACTTAACAAAAAACAACAAAAAGAATTAATAGAAAATTTGAATGTTGAAATTGCTCCCTTTTTCACAAGTGAAACATTAAATGAATTAGCCAGAGAAGCCAAATTCGTACAGCGAGAATGTGGCGGCAGTAAAATTGATGGTGAGATTTTCTTAAATTTAATCGTTTTTCAATACAGAAAACCAACAAATTAAGCTACCGGTCAGTAACTCTAATCACGCATCTGAGGTATTACAAAAAACTCACATCAACCCTTGACTTTGTTAATAATTTTTCATACAATTACACTTGCAAAAAAAATTCAACAACATTAATATTCCTGTAACATTACCTTCCTAAATTGAATAAATTATGGAGGAATCTTATGAAAATAAGAAAGTCATCTTTTTTAATTTTATCTCTCATTTTTGTGCTATTTTCCACTGCCTCAAGCCAGACCATCGAAACAGTTCGCATTGGTTTGATTATCGATGGACCCTGGGGCGAGGAGAACCAGATGCTGGAAAGCATCAAGCGGGAGGTTCATGATTTAACGGCTGGGGAGTTTGATGTGCAGTTTCCTGCTAACAAAACTATTCAAGCGGATTGGACAATCGGGCAAATCCGAAACGGACTGGATCGACTGCTGGCTGATCCAGGGGTGGATCTGATCATCACCTTGGGCAGTATTTCCAGTAATGAGGTTTGCCAACGAATGGCGTTTTCCAAACCAGTCATTGCGCCTTACATTATCGATGCTGCTTTTCAAGAGCTACCGATTGAAGACGGCAAAAGTGGGATTAAAAATTTAAACTACATCAGCATACCTGCCACGTTCAAGCGAGATATGCAAATTTTCAAGGATATCGTCTCATTCAAAAAATTGGTGGTTCTGATTAATCAGTATTTAATCAATGCCTTTCCTGGGTTGAAACAGTGTTGTAAAGGAACGCTGGAAAAATTAGACCTTGACGTCGAAATCATCGGTATTGAAAAATCGATTCAGGATGCATTGGATGAACTGCCCCAGAACGTTGAAGCTGTCTATATCCTTCCTTTGCCGCATTTCACACAGGAACAATACAAAAAACTTGCCGACACACTGATTGATCTAAAGCTACCCAGCTTTGCTTACGGCGGCGCAGAACGGGTGGAACAGGGAATTCTGGCGGGATTGAACAAAGATGTGGTGAATCGGATTTCACGTCGAGTTGGAATCAATGTGCAGCGCATATTGCTAGGTGAAAAACCCGAACACATTCCTGTTGCAATTTCGATAAAACAACAACTGACGATCAATGAAGCAACAGCAAATGCTATCGGTGTTTCGCCGTCATGGGCGGTGATCACTGAAGCGGAAATCGTCGGACGAGAGCAGCGCCCTATCGATCGAGTGCTGGATTTGAATCGAGTGGTTCAGGAGGCGATTAATGCCAATCTCGATTTGATCGCCAAAAGTTATATGGTTGAGGCGGGAAAACAGAATGTCAACGAAGCTCGGGCGAAACTGATGCCATCGCTGGATATTTCAGGGACTTACCTGCTAATCGATAAAGATCGAGCCGAGCAAAGCATGGGTCAACAGGCAGAACGAACGCTGACGGGTTCGGCAACTGCGACACAGGTTATTTTCTCCGAGCCTGCCTGGGCAAACTTATCGATCCAGAAAAACCTGCAAAAGTCCCGTGAATTTGATCTGGAACAATTGAAACTTGATATCACACTGGAGGCAACGACCGCATATCTGAATGTTCTTCGAGTAAAAACATTTGAGAGAATCCAGCAGGAAAACATCAAAGTTACAAGGCAAAACCTGGATTTAGCTCGGGTTCGGGAAGTAGTCGGTAGTGCTGGTCCTGCCGAAGTGTATCGCTGGGAAAGTGAGATTGCGACAAACCGAAAAGCCGTCATCGAGGCGAATGCGCAGCGAAACCTGGCGGAAATCCAGATGAACCGAGTGTTACATCGTCCCGCTGAAGAAGATTTTTTAACCCAGGAGATCAGTTTAAACGATCCCATTTTGATTACTTCTTACGGACAACTTTTTAAGTATATCGAAAACAAGCAAGCGTTCAAATTTTTTCGGGATTTCATGGTTGAGGAGACATTCAAAAATTCTCCTGAATTAGCTGCGCTGGATGCAGCAATCGCCGTTCAAAAACGAATATTGCGATCCGCCACCAACAGTTTCTGGTCTCCAACGATTGCGCTCCAGGGGCAGGTCGATAATACTTTTTCTCGGGCGGGCGCAGGACAAGAATCGACACTTGATTTGTCATCAATTCCGCCAGAATTCCAACCGTTGGGGGAAATTTTCGCCCAATCTTTCAAGCCACCAAAAGACCTATCATGGAATGTAGGCTTGAATGTTTCGTTCCCACTTTTTAGAAGCGGTGAGAAGTTTTTTGTCCGACAAAAGGCATCAAAAGAATTGAATCAGCTTACAACACAAAGAGACGCAGTTGCCGAAAAGATCGAGCAACGAGTTCGTTCAGCGTTGCATATCGCAGGTGCATCCAATGCTTCGATTCAGCAAGCCCGACTGGCAGCAGAAGCAGCCCAGAAATCGTTGCAGGTGGTGCAGGAGTCTTATTCCCAGGGATTGCTTTCTGTTGTCGAATTGCTGGATGCCCAATACGCTGCTCTCGTTACAGACCAGGTCGCTGCCAGCGCGGTTTATGATTTTCTGATTGATTTGATGGAAGTCGAACGGGCGTATGGACATTTTAACTTTTTCTCAACCGATGAGAAACGAAAGGCATATTTTGAGCGGGCGAGTGAATATTTCAAAGGGTTGGGGATGGAGGT
>CBFDBN010000253.1:0-6046 GCA_965603055.1 uncultured bacterium
ATGTAATGAACAATGAACCGCGATGTCAAGAGACGCAAGAATTTGAAGAAAATCTCCCGAAATTTTTCCAATATCCTTCATTTGGCAGCCGACCTTTACAACCGGGCAAAACTTATTACTGGCAAATCGTCGCGATTACAGAGTCGTCTGATGGTCCAGTTGAATTGGAAAGTGAAATTTGGGGATTTAAAATCAGCAACCTGGTCGGTGGCATGTTCTCAATGGAACATCAGCAAATTCTCGCTTATTTGACTTCTTTTTTTGGAGGCAGGGGATTAGCTGATTTATTCGAGCCAGGTGGGGAGCTCGATGGCTTTACATTTACCGGTACCATGTTTAATAATGGCGCACCCATGACCTATGAAGATTTAAACACTTTTATCAAGCAAATAATTGATAATCGCATTGCGATTGATGAGCACTTTGTTGAATGAAAACTGGCAATGCGTTTTTTTCACAAAAAAAACAGGAAAGTATCCAGATCATGAATAAAATAAACTTTGCCCCTAATTTTGTTCTCGGTTTTTTGCTATTTGTTTTTTTTATAGCAAGTGGCTTGCCTGCCCAATCTAATGATGATGTCGCAATCATTCTGAAATCAAAAGGCAAGGTTAAAATCAGGAAGGAAAAGAATAAGGGCTGGCATGATGGGAATCGGGGGCAACGACTTGATTCTGGTGATATTATTAAAACTTACGAACAAGCTCTGGCTGCTGTCATGTTCACTGACGATAAAAGCCTACTTAAAGTCAGGGACAATTCAATATTAGCCATTCGAGGCAAAAGAACAAATAAAACGATATCTAAACGGATTGCTTGTAAATTAGGCAAATTTTGGATAAAAGTCAGCAAGCAGAAATCGAAACTATCCGTTGAAACTCCCTCCGGAGTTGCCGCTGTTAAAGGAACTGAATTTTATTGTATTGTTGATAGCGAGGGAAATTCAATCGTTCTCGTCATAGAAGGAATTGTTGAATTGATGAATAAATTGGGGAAAGCGCTAGCAAAAGCTGGGCAGACTGGGAAATTGGTCAAAGGACAAGCTCCAGAGGTTTTTCCGACCGATCCAGAATCAGTGCCTGATTGGGCAGAAGATGATAAACAATCCAATGAATTACAGTTTGAATTTGAGGATAGTGACGGGAATAAGAAAAATTTGAAGATTATTTATCATTAGTTTGGTGAGTGGTGATTGGTTAATTGTGAGTGGTGAGTAATGAGTAGTTAAAGTAGTTGAATGTTTTTGAAGATAAATTCTTAGCTCAATAATATGGGGATGATATGACTTTTGACGGGAAGCTGATGCGTTTAAGTCTTCTTTTACTATGCTTGATAATATTTTGCTTTATCAATTTTTCGAAAGCAATATCTTCGGAACAGACACTTTCAGGTATTGTTCATTTTCCAGTTAAAACTGCCTCTGAGGGGAAGCAAGTCTTAATTGAAGCGAAAATTGAGGATCCGAATATCAAAGTTCAGTATATGCGTCTGTATTACCGTCAGAAAGGGCAATCCAGTTTTCAACGCTTGGATATGAGAGAACAATTGAACAATTATATTATGGAAATTCCGGCTGCTGATGTTAAAATGCCGGGGTTGGAATATTTCATTATGGCTGTATTGACAAATCATTCCATGATAACCAGTCCTTCTTCCAATCCTTATTATGCGCCGTATGAAATAGCGGTCACTCCCGGAATTGGTTTTACAGACAAATCTTCTCAACAAACTGAAATTACGCCCAAAAAGATGCTCAAAACGAAAAGCGGTATGCAGTTAGAGACCGTTATCTTAAGCCCGGAACCTGGAGAGCGAGTCGAACAAAATGAAGTTATCGTTGCTGTTTCCTTTCTCGGGGAAGTGAGTAAATTGAATTTGAATTCGATCCAGTTGTTCATCGATGAAAAAAAATTTACGGCTAAGGCTAAAATAACTAAAAATATGATTTCTTACGTCTCAAATGATTTATCATCGGGACTTCATCAAATTAGAATCGAGCTTGCTGATAATTTGGGCAATCGTTTTGATGATGTGACCTGGCGTGTTTTTGTTACTTCAGATGAGGAAAGATCAAAAGAGGACGAGAAAAAAATACCGCTCTCAGGCAACATTTTCGCGGAATATAAAAATGAAAAATTCAGCGATAGCACTTTGACCACCGCAAGCCTGGGTGCGAACTTTCGGGGTAAATATGGTCCATTTGAATATCGCGGAATGCTGTTTATTACATCGAGGGAGAGACTACAATTCCAGCCACGAAATCGCTTCCTGCTCGAAATTGGGACCTCACGGCTTGGCATTAAACTGGGCGATACAACACCACGATTTAATGAATTGATGCTCTGGGGAAAGCGTGTCCGCGGTTTCGAGGCATATCTGAAGTTGGGTTTTATTAATTTTGAATTCGTCCAGGGTGAAACCAATCGCAAAGTAAATGGGATACCCTATAACAAAGTGATTGTTGATTCTACGACTGGTGAGTTTAAATACGCCATTCCCAATATCGATACAACGATATTTCAGAATTCAACAACTGGTATTTATCGATATGGCACATTTCAACAAAATCTCACCGCGGGACGGCTCAGTTTTGGATCAGGAAAATATTTTCAACTTGGCTTGAACCTGGTAAAAGTGAGGGATGATACTTCAACCAGTACTTACAGCAGTCAACCCAAGGATAACCTTGTTATTGGACCTGATATCGTTTTTGCCCTGGACAATCACCGTATCGAACTGAAGGCAAGCGCGGCATTTAGTTTATTAGCCAATGATATTTCTAATGGAGCAATCAGTGCAGCAGACCTGGATTCAGCCGTTGGAGATATTCCTTTTGATCCCTCTAAATACGATCAATATTTCATTCTCAACACTTCGCTAATTCCGCTTGACCCAACCCAATTAAATTCATTGGGTTATCAAGCCAGTTTCAAATTTAATTACTTCAATAATAACATCAATGTTATTTATAAATCAGTTGGCTCAGAATACTATTCATTAGCAAATAGTTATCTGCGTAAGGATATCCAGGGATTTTCAATTTATGATCGAGTTCAGCTTTATCGCAATCAAGTTTTTTTTAATTTGGGTTACGATAATTTCGCTGAGGGTCTCTCTTACAAAAATGACGATACGGAGACAACAGAACCGACTGATTACACCGCATTAAATATCGGTGTTTCATTTTTCCCAAGAAAACAGTTTCTGCCCCAGGTTTTTATAAATTGGAAAAATTATGATCGTAATGATGGATTAGATACAACCATGAATGTCAACGCGGTTAACTACCAGAATACTGATGTGTCCGTTCAACTGGGATATAACATTAAATTGTTCGATTTGAACCATACATTTAGCATAAGCTACATTGCAACTGATCGAGCAGATGGATTTAAACGAACCTATACCAACCTGGCAAATGATATTCAAATGTTTTCGCTTCGCACCCGGTACCAGATCCCCTTGACAACGGTTATATCTTTTGCAACAAATAAAAATAATGCTGCCGGCGGCTTGCATGCTTTCAAGTATAATATGTTCAACCTATCGGCGGAATATTATTTGTTAAATAGACGCTTAAGTTTAAAAGGTGGATTAAACACTACCTCTGCTGTTACGCAAACGAATCTTGATAGTCTTGGTAATCTATTAGCAGAACCGATGACAAAAGAGGATTACAAACGGACTTCATTGAATTTTGGAGGAAACTTTCAGATCACCCGACAACATTCATTATTGCTGGACATGAGTTTTATTAATTTCAATGATAAGAAATCTAACCATTATCAGGATAGCATCATTCGGTTTCGATATGAATTTCGCTATTGATCTTGACCGTAACACAAGCCTCTGGCTTGTGAGCAAGCAAGATGCTTGCTTTACAGTTTTAAATCATTCACTCGTCGGAAGGTGAAGGTGAACAAAAGGCAGGGAGGCTCCCCTATTTCCCTGCCTTTTAAATCTACTGATAAAAAATTATGAAAAAAGCTTTAAGAAAATCATGGCAGTCAGGGGGGATATTGATTATTGCTGCCATTATTTTTACTTTTTTACTTCAGGTAATTGGCATGTTTGAGATGCTGGAGTATAAAAGTTTTGACATGAGATTTCGTCTCAGAGGTCCTAAAATAGTGGACGAAACAGGTATTGCCCTGGTGACGATAGATGACCAATCATTTTTAAGTCTGAAACACAAATGGCCCTTTCCACGATCTTATTTTGCCCGGGCTATTGAAAATCTGGCTGATGCCGGGGCAGCTTTAATTATTGTTGATATCGAATTAACAGAACCTTCAAATATCAATCCTTATGACGATCAATTTCTGTCACAAATCATCCGTAATTTCCCGCATGTTATTTTAGCCGGTAAACTGGTAACTGAATATGGTTCACACCAGACAATCAATCGTTATCCCCTGAAACCCCTGCCTGAATTTCTATCTGCTGGCGCACATTGGGCTTACGCCAATGTGAATTTAGATGAAGATGGTTTCATTCGACGATATAATCTATTTCAAGACCTGCATGACAAAAAATATTTTTCGCTGGTAATTGAGGCACTGCGATACTTGCAGAACATTTCACAGCAAGCTATCAGTACAGATAATGATGAAAATATTAAAGTTGGAAAATTTGTCATTCCAAAGTACCAGGATAATACCATGCTCATTAATTTTGCCGGGCAGGCAGGTCATTTTCCGACGTATTCATTTGCCAATATTCTCGATGATCACCGGTTAACTCTACCTGATCCTGATGAAGATACTGATATTTTCGATTTGTGGAAAGAATCCGGGATGTTCAAAGATAAGATTGTCTTTCTTGGCGCCTCAGCAGAGGAGCTTCAGGATAACAAATTTACACCGTTTTTCTCTTATGAGGGTATCAAACAGAAAATGCCCGGTGTGGAAATGCACGCTAACGCACTGCACACGATTTTGACCGGCGATTTTATCGAACCTGCCAGCTCATTATTCGTGTTTTTTATTCTCATTATTTTAGCCATAATCGCATTCATTTTATCTGGCAAACTTCCCCCGCTATTGGGCTTGATTTCTGGAATTGGAGTCATCATCAGCTACCTTATAATATGTTACCTGTTTTTCTCGAAAATGAATACCTGGCTGCCAATGGTTTACCCGGTTGCAAATTTCAGCTTATGTTACGGGGCAAATATTGTTCATAAAATTTTAGTCGAACAACGTGAAAAGGGGCGCTATCGTAAAACATTTCAACAATACGTGGCGCGAAGCGTTGTGGATTCCATGTTGAACACCGGGGAGCTGCCCAAATACGGGGGAGAACGGAAAACGCTAACAGTACTTTTTTCAGACATCAGGTCATTTACCACTTACAGTGAGAAATACCAGCCGGAAATTGTTGTTCAAAGATTATCAGAATATTTAACGGCTATGGTCGATACAATCTTCAAACACAACGGAACACTGGATAAGTTCGTGGGCGATGAAATCATGGCAGTTTACGGCGCCCCTTATTATTTTGCCGATCACGCCCAGCGTGCTTGCGAAACAGCATTGGACATGGTATCGTCATTGAGAACGCTGCAAAAAAATTGGTCAGAAAAAGAGTTGGAATATTTTCAAATTGGAATTGGAATTAACACAGGAAAAGTGATCGTTGGGAATTTGGGCTCAATCCAACTGTTTGATTATACAGTGATTGGTGATGAGGTCAATTTAGGCGCTCGCCTGGAAGGAGCCAATAAGCATTATTCAACCACCATCATCATTAGTGAATCAACTTTCCAGGAAGTAAAACACAAAGCGATTGCCCGGGAACTTGATAATGTCCGTGTTAAAGGTAAAAAGCGACCGGTGAAAATTTATGAACTGCGGGGCATGCACTCATTGCCCACTATTGAAAAGGATTTGATTATTGATGTTTATACTTATGCCTTAGAGCTTTTTAAACAGAAAAAATGGAACAAAGCGTTGCAAGAATTCCGGCGGATTTTACGCTATTTTCCATCTGATGGTCCTTCGCGGGTTTATACGATGCGTTGTCTCGAGTTTATTCAAAGCCCGCC
>CBFDBN010000254.1:0-6041 GCA_965603055.1 uncultured bacterium
ATGCGATTGACGATATCCTCAGGAACTTTTCCAAATTTATAGGACAATTGGTTTAACAGCGTTTGTTGTTTTCCTTTTTCAATCCCTTTTTCAATTCCTATATCAATTAAATCCTTACCAACCTGTGTATCTTCCATTTTAAAACCTCCTAACAATTGATTGATGTCTGTTAGCGTTAACTTTTTAATTCGATGGGAAATGAATCCACCCAATAATGCCACAATATTGGTTTTCTCTACGGCTGAAAGTTGTTTCGCCTGTTGAATTTCCTCTGCCCATCGGGGTGCTTGTGCTTCAATTTCTTTTAATGAAATCTTACACAATGGATAAAGCGGTACCAGGCGAACATCGTTTAATTCCTGCAATTCTGTTACTAATTTTTTATCGAAAACAATCACTTCTGGCTCAAAAAAAAGATACTGCCGTCCTTTAAAATAACAAATAAGCCGCTTTGCAGCTTTCAGATATGAACGTTTCAGAAAGATTACAATAGGCAGCAGCTCGCCGAAAAATTCTCGTTGCTGACAGTAAAGCGTCATGGCGATGTTCATTCTATAAAAGATATATTCATCCCGATAATCCTGGAACTCAACCCATATCGCACGCTCTCTCCCCCGCTGATTCTCAAACACAATATCAGATCGCCGCTCAATATCTTTCACTGTAAAGCTAAATGCTTTATAGTCTGAATAATCTTCGATGTCTAACAGTCGCAACAGTGATTCACCATAGTGAATTGAATATTGGTGGAACAGTTTGGCAGTTGCCATTTAGCAAATCAAATTGAGTGATTGTTTGTTATTTTTAACAATTATTTAAATCTAATTTACTAAAAGAAAAAAAGATTTGCAAGAAAAAAATAATTTAATATTGAGAAATAATACGCCAGTGACATTCGGATGAATGCGAGTGGTAAATAATCATCAAAAATAATACTCATATTTTCTTTACAGTACCCAGGCATAGCCCAATTTGATGAACAAGGTTCTGTTAGACTGGGTAAGTCCGAAGTCCTGGCTGCCTTTATAGTTGTCGCTGTATCCCAGGAACAGCACGGTGCGGGGATTAATCTTGTACGAGAACAACAACTGGGTGAAGAAACGCTTGACTTCCGAGTCTTCTATATCATAAGTGTAATTGCCGGGATTGTAGTCGTAATCCACGTATTGAAGAATCGTTCGAAAAAAAGTGCGGACATTGAACTGGTAGACAGCCGTTAACTGGCTAATATTAGCTGTGTACAGTCGTGCATCCTGAACAGTCATCCGCTCATAGTTGTGGTTCAACGAAAGACGCAGATGTTTTCCCAGATTGTAGGACAACCAGGGATTAATCCTGAACCTGTTCCCCGGCCGAGTGTTGGCATAGTCAATTTGATTCCCGAATATGGTGTACGCACCTAATTGGAGGTTGCTGCTTGGCAAAAACCCAGCCTCTATCTGGAAGTAAGTCAGGTCAAATTCACGATTATTGTAGGCTTCCCTGGATTTTCTTGCATTTGTATTAAGATAGGACTGCATGGTTCCGCTGTACGAAAACCAGAGAGAGGCACGCTTGTTCAGCAGCGTTCCATCGGATTCTTCATAATAGTTCAAATCATTGCCGACTCTGAATCGTGACCACCAAGAACCAGGCTTTGCATTCCAGGTGTAAAGCAATCCCCCTTCAACGTTGCGATAACCGACCCTGGGGTAATATCCAAGGTCAGCGCGGAATTCTGAACCAGCTTCTTCGTAGTCGGCCCACCAGCCCCAGGTTCTGGTGTAGTGGTCGTATTCAAATGAGATGAGTCGATCGTTGAAAGTTCCAGAAGGTTGATCGAATTTGTTTTTTGTTTCATCGGGATATTTTGTACTGGAACCAAGCACCAGCAGTTGAATCTGGTTGGTTGGTGTGAATCGAAAATCCAGGTCGAATCCGAATATCCTGTTAAAATAACCCTTAGCCTCACGATCAGTCGCCAAAAGCCCGGCGGTATATCTGCTGCCGAAGTCTCGTTTGTAGCGGAAAACAGAAGATGTGTTTGCCTTATGCAGTGAAGTCGAGTTAGATCCCTGGCTGCCAGGAAATATGAGGTTTGTGATTTCATCACGAACGACGTATGCGCCAATAGTGTTGCCCCCTTCCTTGCCAGTCAGTTTGAGACCCCATGATGGGTCGCGCATGGTTCGCGTGTAGATGATGTTTTCTAAAGCGGCAAAAAAGTCAGTTCCTTCGGTAAAGAAAGGTCGCCGTTCAGGATAAAATAGTGCAAACGGTTCGTTGATGTCGAGTTGCTGGGCATCCGCCTCGACCTGGCTAAAATCGGGATTTAAAGTAAAATTTGATGTCAGGTTTGGCGTTATTCCCCAGTGTGCGGTAAGCCCTAATTCAGCTTCCTGGCTCTGCTTTTTAAAGTCTCCATGAGGAAAATCTTTTCGTTCATCTGAACGGAAGCCGATGACTGTGGGATCGAATTCAATATTGCGACCAGGACTGGCACCTTCGAAGCCCTTTATCTTAATAGCCTGGCACATATAACAGTTGTTGCTGCGGTCCCTGGGGAACAGCCCGATGTGGTAGGCGTGCTCGCGAGGATAACGGCGCACCGCATCGAATCCCCATACCTGAGGTCCCTCTTTGCGCTGAAAACGGATTGATGAAAAAGGGATTGCAATTTCCACAGTATAGCCCCAGTTTGTGATTTTGCTGGCACATTTCCAGATCGTATCCCAACCGGGGTCCTCGCCGCTCTGGGCTTCGATTTGATCGAACTGCACGCCCTGGGCCGTTACGATGAAATCAAAGCTCCGTCGCTCGTCATTAAAGGTATCGAGGATCAGTGCAATCCAGTCATCGCCACCCAATGTATCACGATCTCTCAAATGGGATCTTATGGCTGAGGGATCGGGATCATAGCAGCGAAAGGCGGCATAAAAGTTTTTTGCATCATAAGTGAGAAGAACCTCGGTGCGCACAGGAGGTGTCACGTTCTCTCCAGGTCGAACTTCATATTTCAATTCCAGCACCAGCGCGTCTTGCCATGCTGTTTCATCCAGGACGGCATCAACCGTGATCTTGCTCTCAATTTTTGGCACGATATAGGGATTCTCCTTAGTACCTGATCCACGGTTATCATTCCCCGATGTTTGTCCAGGTAATGATAGCGGAATATGAACAGAGATCATGCAGAATGTTAAACTGATGGCTAATAATCGGGAAGGTCTCATAGCTGTTTTCCTTTCAAAATGATATTCATTCAAATACCGAATAAAAAGGATACAACTATGAGGTACGGAAAATGTTTAAAATTTGTTGCAGAGAAGTCGTTATCAGTAAGCACAAACACCCTGGTGCAATCTCATTGTAGCGCCGTCTTTCATGGATTCAAGTCAAACATTCAAACTCTCTCCTGTCAGTTAATACACTGCTTTATAAAATTTTTAAAAATTAAATAAAAATATTTAAAAAACTCTGCGTTCTTTGTGGTTAAATTTAGCCAGTTGAATAGTTACATTTTTTCATTATAACATCCAACTTAAAAAGGACTAATCCTGATGTTTAGTGGAGGAAACGGCGGAGTTATATCTATTCCAGTCCCAACCTGCCATTGATAAATAATATCATCATAATCATAATCTCCGTCATGGATATCTCGATAAACATTGAAACAGACCTGGTTGTCTTTTGGCTCTACAATCATAAACGTGCTTGGTACGCCGGTATCATTTTTCCCCTGTGAATGTCCGACATCAATCTGCCAAACTCCGTCAACTTCAATAGCACTATAACTATGAGTATGCCCACAAACATAAGCCATTACGCCATGGTTTTTCAATAACTCCCAAAACCGATCTCGGTGTTCTGGATACTCATCTAAGCTTGCCCCGTCATGTCGAATTCTACCACAATCTTTATCTGGCTGGGGAAAAGCCGGTTCATGTCCAAATACCAGTTTTATTGGCTTATTGGTATTTTTTAAATCTTGTTCTAACCACTCGTATAAAGCATCGCAGACATCAGCATCCGTTCCCCTGCCTCTATCTGAATTTCCATCATAATAGAGATTCAAGCAAGAAAAATGAATGTTTTCGATATCAAAAGAATATGTTGCTTCACTGCCTGATGGTCCAGGATTGAGATCATGTAGTTCTCTAATCAGTGATTTTGTTGCTTCCTGGTAATTAGATATTTCGATTTCGTGATTCCCTATAACCGGGTACCATACAAAATCATTCCCAAATACTTGCGTAATTGTCCAGTTAATTTCAGAGGGAGGAGTAAAGTCCCCGGGTACAATTATGAAGTCAACATTATGCTGCTTGATGGCCTGACAGACACCTTTGAAGTAATCATTGTGAAAATAACTTTCACCACCAGCCCACTGCATATCTGATGTAACAGCAAACCTGACTCCAGCATAACAATTGGCGACAAAAAATAAAACAACCAGAACAGACCACGTCTTCCGCATAACATCTCCATTATTTACCCAAATTGGCTTTTTATTTGCTTCGTGGTTTTCTTAACAAATCTTCTATTCTATTTTCTTTTCTAAATAACCTAAGCTGCTCTCAATTTTTTCAACAACTTTTTAAGCTTCGGTTTACAGCGCTTCCAGCTTTGCGTGCAAAGAACGTTCCATTTGTTTTTTGATGTTTTTCACTTCTCAAGGCTGAGCGATTAGACTTCATAAAAAATTATTCTTGACTTTTTATTAATAATTGCTTATCATCTTTAAAAATTTCATTAACCGATTTCGTTAACTAATCCCAGGAGTTAAAATTGAATACAAAAATTTTTCTGTCATCTTTTTTCATTTTGTTGATAATTAATTGTTCATCAACAGCGATTTTATTTGCCCAGGGGAAACCCAGTGGAGAATCAGCAAAATCTTACGTTGCCTATTTAGCCAGCGATGCCCTGGAGGGTAGGGATACTGGAACGCCGGGGCATGAACAAGCAGCCAGATGGGTTGTTGAAAAATTCAAAAACTGGGGACTGGAACCGGCTGGAGAAAATGGCACATATTTTCAAAAATTTCCATTTCAATATCACAAAGATAAGTTTGACTATCCAAAGTTGATTATCGGGAATCGCATATTTTACTTTGAAGATCGGGATTTCACCGTGCTCCGCTATTCTGGTAGTGGGAAAGTTAAAGCTGAAATTGTCTTTGCTGGCTATGGAATCAGTGCCCCGGGGAAGAAACTGGATGAATATGCGGGACTAAACGTCGAGAATAAAATTGTTCTTGTTATGCATGGCAGCCCCAAAGATAGTGAGGAGAAATGGGAAGGATTTCACACCGACAGTGCTAAAGCTGCAATCGCGATGGAAAAAGGCGCGGCCGGGATATTGATTTGTGCCAATTTCGGTGAGCAAGATCGCGGCATCGGCAACTGGCGGCTTCGCCCGGGAAATTTCAAAGAAAATTTTCTTATTTTTGGTGTCGATGAACGAATTGTTAAATTTCTGCTAAAGGAAAAAGATGAAACCAGCCGGATGTTCCAGCGGCGGCTGCAAAATAAATTCAATAAAATAAATCGAAATCTTGAACCGATATCGGTTTCGACTGGAATGAGGGCCGAAATGGAAGCGAAAATCGAATATGATCCTGATCGCCAGGGGCTAAATGTGCTGGGATTGATTAAGGGCACTGATGCAAAAGTCGGTGAGGAAGTAATCGTGTTAGGTGCCCACCTGGATCACTTGGGTATCCAATACGGTCAGGTTTATAACGGCGCCGATGACAATGCAACTGGTTCTGCGGTTGTCATGGAAATCGCCCGGGTCATGATGGCGAATAAGGTAAAACCAAAACGTACCGTACTATTTGCCTGCTGGGGAGGCGAAGAACGAGGACTGCTCGGTTCCCGCTATTATGCTGAGCATCCCTTTATTTCGATTGAAAAAACGGTGATGAATTTCAATTTAGATATGGTTGGAATCGGGGACAAATTGGGTTTTCCGGGAATTTATTACGCGCCAAAAATCTGGAAGATTATAAAGAAAAACACTCCGGAAGAAATGTTGGAATTTATTGAACCCAGTCGCGGCGG
>CBFDBN010000255.1:0-6039 GCA_965603055.1 uncultured bacterium
AATAACCTAACAAAAATTTTTTTTATTAAATATATAGCCCCTATCGTCTCTTTCGATTTTTCTTGCGGGAAGCCTTCGCCATTTTCCGTGCTTTCTTTTTCTTTGTCTTTACTTTTCTTTGATACGAAGAACTGGATTCATCCTCATCAAAATTTTCATCCGGCAACTCGGGATTTTGTGCCATGATATGGGCATTATCTGTCGCCATAAATCGTTGCATATCATTCTCGTCAGTCATATCAAAACCGGCTTTCTGCCCTTTCATGAAAAATGATTTCGCCATACCAAATTTTGATGAATCATTCATAATGCGGTGATACCCAGGCTCAATCTTCTTCAGATAGCTCAGAATTGGATCAGCCGCTGGCAATCGAAACTCTCGCTTTAGAAACTGCCAGAACGCAATTAACTCTGGTACTGTATCATCAGCATCTTCGGGGGATGAAGTAGATATTTTCCTGGGGAACACTACTTCAACAGTTTCTCTAACGTCTGAAACCGTCATATTGGGCAAAGGAACTCGAACGTATGAATACCCATAGTAGACGAATTGCGCTGCCCAGAATCCCATTTCTGGATCAATTTTTAATCGCTCCTGTCCCTCAGAAGATTTGGAAAACAGCTCCATCAGACCGTCCTGGTAAGCTTCAAGCTTCCTCTCTGCTTGTTCACTATACGGTTCTATTTTGTCCAATTTATAGATGTCAAAAGCCATTTTCTCCCTCACTCAAGTTATCCAATTTTTGTTTAATTAATTTAAAATAATTATTGAAAATATCAATGGAATTTTTTCAATCTTTTCTCAATCTCCTTAGAAGTCAGAGTAATCGACAATCCCCCCAGCGCGGTGCACCTCAGCTCAAACGGCAGACTTCTGCCGACCTCATCCATTGCTTCAATCACTTCATCCAGCGGTATTACTGGATCGAAATTCGCCAAAGCCATATTTGCGCAGGCAAGCGCGTTGCTCACCGCCATCACATTTTTTCCAAGACAGGGCACCTCAACCCGATTTGCCACCGGATCGCAGACCATGCCAAAAATATTTTGCAGTGCCATCGAAGCAGCCGCAATTGTCTGGTCGAGTGTTCCTTTCGCCAGTGTTACCAATGCCGCCGCAGCCATCCCCGATCCAGCGCCGCACTCAGCCTGGCAGCCACCGACCTCGGCAGCAAAAGTCGCATGAGCAGCAATAAAAACACCGATCATTCCAGCAGCCAGCATCGCCCGGGTTCTGTCGTCCAGCGAAAGTCCCATGGCACTGGCTGCCCCAATGCAGGCGCCCGGCAGTCCACCACAGGCGCCGGCAGTTGGCGCGGCGACAATAATTCCCATCGCGCTCTTCATCTCCATCATCGCTGCTGTGTAAAGGATCATCTGGTTCAATATCCCTCCATCAAGCAACCGATTGGTATCCATCCGTGCTTTAAATGATCCGGATTGATAGCCAAGTATTCGATCAGAATATTCCGTGCCTTTAATTCCTTCAAGAATGGAATTCTGCATGATCTGAACGATGTCTTTCATCTTTTCGAAAATCTCATCATGCGATAGATTCCCCCTGGCGCTTTCATAATGAAGGGCTAATTCCCATAATTCAAGATTTCTATTTTCATTATATTTCAGCATTTCTTCACAAGTGATAAATGGAACAGTCATTCCCTTCCGGGATAGCACTGGCAATACCGGAGAAATGGTTTTTATGCTTTGAATAGCGTATTTTGAATAAAGCTCTGAAATGATTTTTTCTTGTAAAAATTCCTGGGCTTTGATTTCAATAAACTGCTTTTTTGTTCCAATATGAGGAATGATTTCATCTGCCTCAATATTTTCAATTAAATAATTGAGAGCTTCATTGGTTCCTGAATTGATATAAATTAGCGTTTCATAATAGTCCCCAGCCATTGACAATTTAACACCATCAATTTCAGTGATTTCGATCATGCCGCCACCGCTGGAAATGGCAGTCATCTGGTGCTGTTCTTTCGAATTTATTAGTGTCATCTTATAGGTATTAGGATGCACCGCACCATAATCTGAAATCTGAATTTCAACCCGAATTCCGGCTTGTTTGATGGCCCTGGCAGATTCCAGCAGTCTTTCATCAGTGGTGTCCCAGCCGAGCAGTCCGCCGAAAAGTCCCATGTCCGATCCCTGGCTTTCATGCGTTGTTGCCAGCGAGCCATTGGGATCAAATTCGATCAGAACTTCCTCTAATTGTCCTTCCATTAAATCTCTTGCGATTTTACCGATCTGAACCGCTGCGGCGCAGTGAGAGCTGGACGGTCCACGCATGACTGGTCCGATAACATTGTTGAAAATGCTGGGGTAAGTTTTCTTTTCACCATTCTTCTTGGGAATAGTCATGAAAATGATCCTTTTAGAAGGGGAACGGCAGGTGTGAAATGTGAGACGTGAAAAGTGAGAAGTGAAGAGTTAATGGTGAATAGTTTAACATCTCCTTTCTACCTTTTCACTTTTCACTAATTTTTTTTCGTCTCACTTCTGCCGTCTACCGTTTCACGTCTCACGTTCACAGTTTTGATCCGCCATGATTTACTGTAATTACAACGTTTCTTTTACCAAATTAATTGGCTTCAAAACCTTATACACTGGATAGGTCTGTGCTCGTCGTCCCCATTGAGCCACGATATAGCGGTCGAAAAAATTCCAGACCAGCATACCGTCATCGCTTTCTGGCTCCAGCAAATAAGCAGCTAAATTTGCCATTGGTTGAGCGGTCCCGACAAAGATCGTCCCGGCGGAAAATTCTTTTGTCTCAATCACATATTCTCCTGTTACAGAATTTGTGTGATGCCCCTGGTATAATCGTTCAGCAGACTTGACCTCCTGAATCCTGAAGGTTTCTACTTCGATGGTAATCGGTTTAGTGAGCTGCTCGACCACGATCCCATGTTGCATAAGTTTGGCGGTCACTTCCGGAATTGGGAGCTGAATGAGGTATCCATAAGGGAGTTTAACTGAGCGTTTTGCCACATAATCGGCAAAATAGGGAACATGATAGGTCATTTTTTCGTTCGTCTTCCTGACGCGCGGACGCCTGCCTTCTCGCTCGATCAATTCCATTTTATAGCCCATAATAGTGATTTTTTTCTCCAGTGGTTTGCGGTCATATTCAATGGCAAAGCTATCGCCAGGTGTAGGATTTAATCCCCGCTGAACTGTTCTTTGATCGGCTGTCTGCAGCAGTGTGTTGATCTCATTTTTGTGAGCCGCACAGAAACTTATAACTGAAACAAGAAAATCATGGCACCCCATCACACGGGCTTTAAAATCTACATAAGGATAGTTCTCGTTGAGGATTGCCATTCGATTTCGGAGCCCGATGTAATTGGTTAGATAGCGGGGTTGTGGTCCCAATGGCACCCAGCCTTTTTCTGGATTCCGTGAATCCATAAAATCACCATGCGGAATAGAAGCGACACCGTATTCATCCAGCAAAGTCTGTTGGATCGCCGGAATCATTTTGTCACGCATGTATTTGATAATGGATAAATCGCCGTTGGGATTCAGATTCCACACATAAGTCACCGGCTCCTGGTGATATGACCCATTGTGCGTATGACAGTCGATCAGCAGGGCAGTATCCCATCGCAGCAAAACGTTTTGCGCCAATCCCTGGAGCTCGGGACTTTCCAGCTTCATGCCATCCCGATTCAAATCGAGATTTTGACCATTGTACCGAACACCAACGCCCTGCTCTGGCCCCACCTGGTTACGGCGATTCTGCGTGCTAATTTTTTCATTGCCATCAGCATTGAAAATTGGCGCGATTAAAACCACCAGGTTATCGAGATAGCGAGACTTTTCGGTCAGAATCAAATCCCGTGCCAGCATCAGCGAGGCTTCCTTGCCCTCGACCTCGCCGGCGTGAATATTTGCCTGAATATAAACAACTGCACGCTGCCTAAATCGAAGTTCAGCCGAGGAAGCGGGTACCGGATCACCAATGATCAGCAACGGCACTTTCCGCCCCTCAGTGCTGGTACAGAGTGTTTCAACTCTAATTTTAGAGCTTTGCTGTTGCAGTTGTTGAATAAATTCCATCACATCATCATATCGAGATGTTGCCTTAAAATTGCTCGATTCGGCGACGGTCAAAGGTTTTTGATCGTCAGGGGGATGTGCTAGCAACAGGATTGGACAGAGAAAGATGAAAAAAAAGAATTTGTAGAATAGTGAAAAATTTTTCATATTTAAAATCCTTTTTTTTTATTGATAAACATGAAAATCCCAAAACGCAAATCATAAATTAATAATTATCGGTTAACTATTAACAATTCACAATTAAAAAAATAATTTCTAGTACTATTTAATGCCTAAATGAAAATCTCCGTTTTGTCATTTCGACCGAAGGGAGAAATCTAGTTAGCCCACTAATTTGTTGGGATATGCAGATTCCTCGACTCCGCTTTGCTCCGTTCTGAATGACAAATTTTGCTGGTTTTCGTTCAAGCACTATTTAGGCCCCGCCGGCAAATTATCCTTCAAGTACCCCGTCATCATCTCCCGCAAATGCCGCGACGTATTTTCTCGCTCATAAATTCCGTGCGACCGCATGGGATAGACCATCATGGAAAATTTTTTATTGTGCTTAATCAATTCATCGACTAACCGTTCAAAGCTTTGAAAATGGCAGTTGTCATCACCAGAGCCATGAATGATTAACAACTTGCCTTCCAGCTTATGGGCATGGGTGATTGGCGATCCTTCGCGGTAACCATATTCATTATCATCCGGCAAGCCCATATAGCGTTCCTGGTAGCAGGTATCATAAAATTTTTGATGGCTGACAAAGGCGATGGCAATTCCCATTTTATAAATTTCCGGGAATCGAAACAGGCAGTTCAGCGTCATAGAACCGCCGCCGCTCCAGCCCCAGATGCCGATTCGCTCGGGATCGACGAAATCCCATTCCATGATTTTTCGAGCCGCTGCCGCCTGATCCAGCGAAGCCAGAATTCCGATCTGTCGATAGATACACTTTCTCCATTCACGTCCCCGCGGCGCATTGGTTCCCCGGTTATCTATGCTCATGATTATGTATCCCTGCTGTGCCAGCATCTGGTGCCACAGGTCACCGCCAGACCAGCGATCCTGCACCGTGCTCCCGGCTGGCTCGCCATAGACATAGAAAAACACTGGATATTTTTTAGAAGGATCAAAATCAATCGGCTTGATCATCCAGCCATCGAGCACCACGCCGGGCTCGATCTCAACTTTTAAAAATTCCTTTTTGCTTAATTTCAATTGAGCAAGTTTTTGCTTTAGCTCTGTATTGTTGGAAAAAGTATGGATCGCCCACCGGGCATCCTGCGAAATTTGATAGCGATGATTGCCCGGCTGATCCGCTGGACTCAACCGCTCAGGCTTTTCCTGGCCATTCAGACGGCTGCGAAAAAGATATCGCCGGGTTGCATCGTCCGGGGAAGCAATGTAATAAATATAGCCGTTTTTCTTATCGATTCTTTCCAAACTGATTACATCATAGTCGCCGGGTGTCACCAGCTTTATTTCACTCCCATCTCGTGAAACCAGGTAAATATGCCGCCAGCCATCACGCTCACTGCTCCAGGTGAAAAATTTCCCATTGTTCAGCCAGTGCAGATCGTCAGTAACATCTACCCAGGCTTCATCCGTTTCAGTCAGGATGGTTCGGACTTTTCCGCTGGAAATATCGCCGAAAATAATTCCGCTTCCCGGAGGCAAAGGTTGCATGATGAGACCGGTTTTTATTCCCGAATGCAAACCGCGTCCACACAACACCACACTGCGTTTCAAAGTGCGCTGAAGCGGTCGATTCCCTTATGGAAATCATCAAAGCGACCCTGGAAAGCGGCGAAGATCTCCTCAGATAAAGCGCGTGGAAATCCTGGATTGAATCCCCATAGCGGAGGAAACGCGGCTACGTTCAACCCGATTGTATCCGGAATTTCGCTGCGCTCAACTCCGGATACAATCTTTAGCGTTAGTTTGCTTAAAGGAGGAATTAACCAAAAAGAGGACAAATCCCTTATG
>CBFDBN010000256.1:0-6011 GCA_965603055.1 uncultured bacterium
AATCAGTCGTTGATTCTTTAGCTATCGATTCAGTAATAGTATGAAAAATCGGCTCTCGATCTTGATCTTTCAATTTATTCCAGATCAGGATACCGGCTGAAATACCGATGATAAAGACAATTAAATAAGAGGCAAATTTTTTCATTTCAGATTGTCTCGATTGATAATTTAATAATGATTTTTAAAAAATAACCAAATTTGACTGAACTTTATCTACTCTTCACCTTCTCCCAATCCGTCAAAAATCTTTCAATACCCACATCAGTCAAAGGATGCTTGACCAGTTGTTCTATAACCTTAAACGGAATGGTAGCAATATGGGCGCCGATTAAGGCTGCTGTTACCACATGCATCGGGTTCCGAATGCTTGCCACAATAACTTCAGTTTTAAATCCATAATTATTATAAATCGTGATGATTTCATGAACCAATTGCATCCCTTCACCGCTGATATCGTCAATTCTGCCAACAAATGGACTGACAAAGCTCGCACCGGCTTTGGCAGCCAGGATTGCCTGGGTCGGGCTAAAAATCAAGGTGACGTTGACACGAATTCCTTCGGATTCCAGTTGTTTGATCGCTTTGAGTCCTTCCCTGGTAATTGGTATTTTGATGACAATATTTTTATGAATCTTAGCCAGTTCTCTCCCTTCTCGAATCATTCCTTCAGCTTCTAAACTGACAACTTCAGCGCTAACTGGTCCGTCAACGACTTCGCAAATCGACCGGAGAATTTCTTCAAATTTGCCCTCGACCCTTGAAATTAGAGTTGGATTGGTCGTCACCCCATCCAACACGCCTAACTGCGCTGCCTCTTTTATTTCTTCTAAGTTTGCCGTATCAATAAAAAATTTCATTTCTGCCTCCGTTTTCGCTTCCATTTTTAGTAGTAAACTTTTTCCAGGCACAAACCCTTCGCCGGTATAGTAGGACCAGCATTGCTTCGATCTTGTGAATTTAATATCCCTGGTATTTGTTCAACAGCAGTAAAACCTGTTCCAACATTGATCATGGTCCCGACAATAATGCGAACCATATTATGCAGAAACCGATTCGCTATGATATTTAAAATCAATAACTCCCCTTTTTGTTCCCATACGATTTCCTCAATAAAACAGCGATAATGATTGGCATTTTCAACTGCATGGCAGAATGCTTTGAAATCGTGTTTGCCCAGCAGACAATTTGACGCCTGCTGCATCTTTTCAACATTTAGCCCGGATTTATAACACCAGGCATAAAAACGGTTAATGGCTTTTTCCTGCCGGGTAATCGTGTAGCTATAGTGTCTTTTAATGGCATCAAAACGGGCATGAAAATTTTCATCGACTTGTTCCGCAGAAATGATTCTGACATCCCGGGGCAAATTTCCGTTAAGCGCTGCTGTTATAGTATTTACCGGCATTGCATGGTCAATGAGGAAATTTGCCACCTGTTCCCTGGCATGGACACCTGAATCAGTTCTGCCAGATCCGATGATATTTATATCATTTCTAAAGATGGTTTTTAATGCCCTTTGAATCTCTCCTTGAACTGTTCTTATTTCTGGCTGAAATTGCCAGCCGTGGAAATTAGTACCATCATATTCGAGCAGGAGTTTGATATTCCTCATATTTAAAAACCTAAAAAAACTTTCCAATTGATTGAAGAACCCTGTGGAAAAAGAACTAATTAAATCAGTTGGAAATCAACGTCATTAATTTAAAAAAAATTTTGCATGTAAAGCCTGTCATTCCTGCGGATGCAGGAATCTTCTAATTTAAAATTAAACTGATAGTTAATGTGACGAGCCTTGAGATTCCTGAATTCCGCTTCGCTCCATCAGGAATGACATAATCGCTTAACTTAATGGCATTGAATTGGAAATAGTTACTCAAAATTTAATGAGTAAAAAACAAAATGTGAACACAAATGTACTTGCTAACACCAGGTAATCACACTTAGTAAAAACAAGCTCCTTAAAACTCGTCCTTCCCTTCCCACCAATATAACATCTTGCATCCATGGCCAGCGCTAATTCATCCGCCCGTCGAAAAACTGAAATAAATAAAGGGAGTATCAATGGAATAACACTTTTTATCCTTTGAAATAAATTCCCTTCAAACGTCGCACCGCGAGAAACCTGGGCTTTCTGTAATTTATCAGCTTCAAATAATAATGTGGGAATGAACCGTAATGATAATGTAATCATCATAGTGAATTCATGTGTCGAAATTCCCAATTTTTGAAGCGGCTTCAAAAACCGATCCAGCGCATCGGTTATTTCCATCGGCGAGGTGGTCAAAGTCAGCATAGCAGCTAACAGGATCAAAATCCCCAATCGAAAAGAATAAATTAATCCATTCATTAAACCGGGTTTTGTTACGGGGGCTCTTATCAAAGGAACTGTGAATAAAGGTTCGCCCTGTCTGGTTAAGAAAACATGAAATATGATTGTCAATAAAAATAGCCACAGAAACGGTCGTAAATTTTTAACGACAAGTAGAAATGGAATTTTCGACGTCTTGATAATGAATAAAATTATACCGAATGCAATAATTAATTTAACAATGCTATGAGACATAACGAATAGCGTCATCATACACAAGACAACTAAAATTTTCGCCCGGGGATCGAGTCGATGAACAAAGGAATCTGCTGGATAATATTGACCCAGCGTAATGTCATTTATTATTGCCATAATACCCATTATTTTCAATTCAAGGAATATACGAACTTTTTTATTAAAAATCAAGTAGCAGCACTGGTATATTTTTATGAAAATGATTTTTTTTACTTGACTTTTTGCTCATTTTATTTTAAGTTGTACGTTAATTTAATGAACAAAATTTAACAAAAATATTCTACCATTCAAATCAGACAAAAAATTGTAATTTTTAACCAACCCCGGAGGAAAAAGTATGGCAGAAGCAAAAGCTTCGTCTGGGCTATCTTATGTGCCTTATGTTCCAGCCGAAACTGACATGAAGGAACTAACCTTCAAAGCAATTTTCTTGGGAATCATTTTAGCAGTGGTTTTAGGTGCTGCTAACGTTTACCTGGGCTTAAAAGCAGGAATGACAGTTGCAGCCACTTTCCCGGCAGCGGTTATGTCTATGGCAGTGCTAAGGTTCTTCAAAGGTACCATCCTTGAAGAAAATATGGCGCGAACCACCGGCGCTGTCGGAGAGGCGCTTGCTGCTGGGGCAATTTTTACAATTCCAGCTTTTATCATTGCTGGTGTGTGGGATAAATTTTACTACATCCAGAGCACATTGTTGATGTTAGTCGGTGGAGTGTTAGGTGTGCTTTTTGTGATTATTTTGCGTCGTGCACTGATTGAAGACGTTACACTTCCTTATCCAGAAAGTAAAGCCTGCGCAGAAATCGTTAAAGTCGGGCAAAGCGGCAGTTCAGGTGCCACTTATGTTTTTGGCTCCATGCTTTTGGCTGGTATCATTGAATTTTTTAAAAATCCTAACGGAATAACGATAATCAAAGACCATATCAAAGGGATTTTCTCATTTGGCGTTTCTAAAATATCTCTTCTCGATAGCGACAGCAATGTGATAGCTGGAAGTGAAACCACCCACGAAGGACGCATGTTTCTCCAGAGTCCCAGTGCTTCACCGGCATTTCTGGGTGTTGGCTATATCATCGGATTCCGACTGGCTGCAATCACATTTTCTGGCGGTGTATTTGGTTGGCTATTTTTAATGCCAATCATTCTGTTCCTTATGAGTAATCATCTGGAAGGACTAGCTTTCAATTCAAGCTGGATTGATATCGCCAAAGCAGCTTACAACTCTACGGTAAAACCGATTGCTGTAGGAGGTATGCTGGTCGGTGCATTTTATACATTGTTTAAGATGCGTAATAGTCTCGTATCTGGACTGAGCAAGGGTTTCGCAGATATTCGAGCAGCAAGAGGCGGTGAAGCCAAAAAGGTATCCCGTATCGATAAAGATGCTCCATTCGGAATAGTTTTTATCGCTATCATTGTTTTGGTCGTTTGTATGGTTATCCTTTATAAACATTTCTCTGGTGGATATGGATCAGCTCTCGTAGCAGCCATTGTCATGGCAATCGCAGGATTTATGTTTGCCGCAGTTGCTGGTTACCTGGTCGGTATTATTGGTTCATCTTCAAACCCAATTTCTGGCTTAACATTGACCACATTATTAGTTGCAGCTTTGCTTATGCTAGCTGTTGGATTGGGCGGGACAAATAAAGGTATTGCAGCGACATTGGCAGTTGCTTCAGTTGTATGCTGTGTGGCAGGTGTGGCCGGCGATATGATGCAAGATTGGAAGGTGGGTCATATTTTGGGTGCGACGCCATATCGAATGCAGATCGGCGGAGGCATCGGTGTTATTGCAGCCGCACTTATTCTAGTACTTCCAATAATGTGGTTACATGAGGCGAACGGCATCGGTAGTGATGCACTTCCTGCGCCACAAGCAGGATTGATGGCAATGATGTCCAAAGGAATTATCAGCGGGCAAATGGCATGGCCATTAGTTATTGCCGGAATGTTCTTTACCGTTGCTCTTATTTTAATTAACTCTCCATCGCCTATGCTCATTGCAGTGGGGATGTACCTGCCTTTCACGACAACATTCGCCATATTTATTGGAGGTATCATTAAATATGTTACCGAGAAATTGGGACATAAGGAAATTGAAAAAATTGCTGACGAAGAAGAAAAAGAAAGCAAAAAATCATTATTAGAAAGTATTGGCTTACTCGTTGCATCGGGATTGGTTGCCGGTGAAGCTCTAATCGGAATCATCCTGGCAATTCTGGTCGTTTCCAGCATCAAATTGAACGAGATACTTGGCAACGTGGATGCAGCCGGCGAATCCAAAAAAGGTATTGCGATTTTGGGCTTTCTGATATTCATCGTTCTTGCTTATGTTATGATTTATTACCCATTAAAAGCGATTAGAAAAGCAAACAAATAATCATGATTGTAACTATGCTCCTCATCTACCGTATGGATGAGGAGCGTAGTCTGATTACAGACAGATTTCTTGCTGGAGTGTCTTAAATGGCTGATGTCAATCTCCTGGATTTAATCCCGGACCAAAAAGCAAAATATGATGAATCAAATGATGGATTGATTACCATATTAAAACCGAAATTTAAAAATAAAATATTGGCAAAATACCTGCTGCCAAGACTGAAAAGTCCAAATTTCAAAGTGAATTTGGATGAATTCGGCAGCTTTGTCTGGAACCAATGCAATGGCAACAATACAATAGAACAAATTGGCAATTTGCTCAAGGAAAAATTTGAAGGAGATATTGAGCCAGTTTATGATCGATTAGCCGTATTTATTCAATCCCTGGCGAGGTATAAGTTTATCGAATATAAAAATTATGATCCTAAGTCATTGTCAAAAAAATAAATGGTTATACCAGGAATGCTCTCAATGAGAAATTATTTCAAAATTGTTTTCATTTGCGCACTAATATGTGTATTATCCAATGTATCTTCTGGTGAAGTTGATTCAACGTCGAGCTACTACATCAAAATTGAGGGTGAAATCAATCTCGGGTTGCCCAATTATTTGTCACGGATCATCAAAGAGGCAAATCAGCAACAGGCTGGAGCTGTTATTCTGGAAATCAATACCCCCGGCGGGCGAGTTGACGCTGCTTTGCAGATTCGGGATGCAATATTTGAAGCAGAAATTCCAGTCGTTGCATTCATCAATCATGAAGCTGCATCGGCCGGTGCACTCATTTCTTTATCGTGTGATAGTATTTATATGTCCCCAGGTAGCTCAATCGGCGCGGTGACGCCAGTGGATATGAAAGGGGAAAAAGCCTCAGAAAAAATGGTTTCATATCTCAGGTCTGTTATGCGATCTGTAGCCCAACGAAATAACCGACCTGTCGATATTGTTGAAGCCATGGTAGATGAAGACATCGAAATTCCCGATGTGATCGAAAAAGGAAAATTACTGACTTTGACCGGTGAAGAAGCAATCAAATTGAAGGTTGCCGATGGGATGGCAAATGATTTGA
>CBFDBN010000257.1:0-6003 GCA_965603055.1 uncultured bacterium
GTTATCGATTTAACTACTTCACCGGCAAGCAATAGACTGGAACAGGCAAAGAAAATAGCGATTGAAGAGGGCAGACGTCCATTCAATTTGAGCGAAGGACCTTTGTTCCGATGTACGATATTGAAATTGGATGAAAACGACTATATGATGCTGTCGTCCATGCATCATATTATTTCGGATGGCTGGTCGATGGGAATTTTGATTAACGAACTGGCAACGCTGTATCGGGCATTTTTGCAGGGGGATCCTTCACCATTAGCAGTGCTTCCTGTTCAATTTGCTGACTTTGCATCCTGGCAACGAGAATGGCTGGAAAGCGCAGCGGTCAAATCACAGCTTAGCTATTGGAAAAATAAACTTGAAGACAGTCCCCCAATGCTGGAACTTCCCACTGATCGTCCCCGTCCAGCGGTTCAAACTTTTCGGGGTAGTCGTCAATTTTTCCAATTGCCGGTCGCTCTTTCAAATTCGATTCTGGCGTTGAGTCAAAAACAAGAAGTGACGCCATATATGACGCTGCTGACAGCTTTTCAAACGGTACTGCATCGGTATTCACAGCAGGATGATATATGCGTGGGCACGCCAATTGCCAATCGCAATCGAGAGAAAATTGAGCCGCTGATTGGTTTCTTTGTGAATACGCTTGTTTTACGGACTGATTTCTCCACCAACCCGAGTTTTCAGGATTTACTCAAACAGGTTCGAAAGACAGCCACTGAAGCTTTTGCCAATCAGGATATTCCGTGTGAAATGCTGGTGGATGAGCTTCAGCCCCAGCGTGATCTCAGCCATACACCGCTATTTCAGGTGATGTTTACTTTTCAGGATGCTTCGACGGATTCGTTCACGCTGCCCGGTTTAACCATCAGCCCGATAGAAGCGGAATCTGGCACAGCCAAATTCGATCTTACAATGTCGATTGGAAAACAGGGCGACCAATTGGGCGGTTTGCTGGAATTCAACACGGACCTTTTTAATCCGTCCACCATCCAGCGAATGTTGACACATTTTCAGAAGCTATTAGAAGTAGTTGTTGCCGAACCGGGCAAACAGATTTCTCAATTGGCTTTGCTCAGTGATCCAGAAATGGATACAATCCTGAATCAATTCAACGATACCGATCGGGAATTTCCCCGGGATAAGTGTATTCATGAATTGTTTGCTGAGAGAGTTGCTCAATCTCCTGATTCACCGGCACTGATTTTCGAGGATCAACAATTAACCTATAACGAGCTAAACCAGCGCGCCAACCAGGTGGCTCATTATTTACAAAAGAACGGTGTGGGACCCGAGGTGGTGGTAGGTATCTGTCTGGAAAGATCGATGGACATGATTGTTGCCATGCTGGGGGTTTTGAAAGCTGGTGGCGCCTATTTGCCGTTAGACCCAGCCTATCCGCACGAAAGACTTGCTTTGATTTTGAAAGACTCTGGCGCACCGGTTTTAATTACACAACAGAGCCTGAAGTCGATGCTGACACCAATTTTGCCAGGGAAGGATACGCTGGTTATTCTCATGGACACCGATTGGGAAAATATCAGTAAGGAAATTGATGAAAACCCGGTTAGCAAAGTTTCGCCTGAAAATCTGGCATATTTGATTTATACATCAGGTTCCACCGGAATTCCGAAAGCTGTGATGGCACATCATAAAGGACTGGTAAACCATGCGTTATCAACTGTCGACGCCTATGATTTAAATCCAGCCGATCGAATGCTGCAATATCTGTCGTTTAGTTTTGATGCCTCAGGCGAGGAAATTTATCCACCGCTTATTAGCGGTGCCGGGCTGGTTATTGCCAGCAATCCGCTGGAGCTATCAAATGATAAATTGTTCGATTTTTGCCAGCAACACAATTTGACCATCCTTCATTTTCCCGCGGTGGTGTGGCATGCCTGGCAGGATTACCTGACTCAAAATAATCTTTCTATGCCAGCTAACATTAAGGTGATGGCTGTGGGTGGAGATACGCCATCGCTGGAGCGAGTAAATGCGCTTAGAGCCAACACTGAGCCTCATCTTAAATTTATAAATATTTATGGACCAACAGAAACGATCATCGCTGCCTCCCTTTACGAATTGGAAAAAGATTCTGATAATACATTCGACTATGGCGCAATTCCAATTGGTCGTCCGGTTCAAAATGCCAAAATTCATTTATTGGATAGGAATTTGAACCCTGTGCCGGTTGGAGTCGAAGGGGAAATGTATATCGGCGGAGTTGGGGTTACTCGCGGCTATTATCATCGGCCGGACATTACGGCTGCGAATTTTATCCCGGATCCATTTAGCAACGAACCGGGGGGACGGCTCTATAAAACCGGTGATTTAGCCCGCTATTTATCAAACGGTAATATCGTGTTCAGCGGACGGGCTGATTTTCAAGTTAAGATCCGGGGATTTCGAATTGAACTGGGCGAAATTGAAGCGACTTTAGCCCAACATCCTGATCTCAATGAGGCAATCGTTGTGGAACGAAAAAACGAGCGGGGAACGAAGCGGTTGATCGCTTACATTCTCCCCAAAGATCAGGTTGAGCCGGATTCCAATAATTTGAAAAATTATTTGACCGATCTATTGCCGGAATACATGATCCCCTCGGTT
Source organism: uncultured bacterium (assembly GCA_965603055.1). Lineage (GTDB taxonomy): Bacteria > Zhuqueibacterota > Zhuqueibacteria > Thermofontimicrobiales > Thermofontimicrobiaceae > CBFDBN01. Next base: position 2,605 of record CBFDBN010000257.1, read on the forward strand.
TTTGTGACACTGGACAGTATTCCAAAAACAGCAACCGGCAAAATTGATCGAAAAGCCTTACCTGTTCCAGAATTGAGTCGCCCTGAACCGGGGAGTGAATTCGCTGCCCCGGAAACAGATCGGGAGAAAAAATTAGCTGAAATATGGTCTCAAATACTCGGCATTGAGAAAATTGGCATAAATGATAATTTCTTTGAATTGGGTGGCGATTCAATATTGACCATTCAAGTAATAGCCAAAGCGAAACAAGCCGGATTACAGATTACGCCCAAACAGCTTTTCCAGTACCCAACGGTTGCCCGGTTAGCTGAAATTGCCGGAACGGCTGTCACAATTCAGGCGGAACAGGGACCAGTTACCGGGGAAATTCCGCTCACGCCGATTCAGCACTGGTTTTTTAAACAGGACCATGCTGAGCCGAATCACTGGAATCAATCCATCTTGCTGGAAATTTCAAAGCAAATGGAAATAACTCACTTGAAAAAAGCGATTGAACATCTGTTTGAACATCACGATGCGTTGCGATTACGATTCGAGCGGGCCGAACCCGGCTGGCAACAGATCAATATCGAAACAGAGGATAATTTGCCATTCCGGTATTTTGATGTATCAAATTTATCAGCTTTGGAACAAAAATTGGAAATTGAAAGAATTGCCTCTGAAATCCAGGGCAGTTTAAACATAACTTTGGGACCGATTGCGAAATTTGTCTATTTTCATTTGGGCGATGAAAATTCAGCGAGGCTTTTGATCGTCATTCATCACCTGGCAATAGACGGTGTTTCCTGGCGGGTACTTATGGAAGATTTATATGCTGTTTATCAGCAATTGGCAAATGATGAACCGGTTCAATTGCCACCGAAGACGTCGTCTTATAAACAGTGGAGTATGAAGCTAACAGAGTATGCCCAAAGTCCAGGATTTGAAAAAGAGATAATTTATTGGAATGAAATTACCGATAAAAAAGTAATTCCATTGCCGGTTGATTATCGTAATGGATCGAATAATGAAGTTGACGCGGCTATGGTGCAGGTTGCCTTAGATGGAGAGAAAACAAGAGCTTTATTGCAGGAAGTCCCACCAATTTATGGCACTGAAATTAATGATATGCTGCTAACGGCTGTTGCAATGACTTTCTCTCGCTGGACCGGGGAGCGGTCGATACTTTTAGACCTGGAAGGGCATGGCAGGGAAGATATCTTTGAGGATATCGATATTTCACGAACTGTCGGTTGGTTTACCAGTCAATACCCGGTATTTTTGGAATTAGGTCAGGGTCATCATATTGGGGAATGGATAAAGGCGATTAAAGAACAGTTGCACCAGGTACCAGAGCGAGGTATTGGCTCTGGCATTTTAAGATATCTCAACAGGCGGGAAGATTTAAAGAAAAAACTTTCTTATAAAACTGGGGTCAGTTTCAATTATCTCGGTCAATTTGATCAGTTGGCTTCGGATGCAGCGCTATTTAAAACAGCAGGGGAATCGAAGGGAAATGAGCGAAGTCTAAAGAATCCACGGACCCACTTGATTTCCATTAACGGCAGTATCTTATGCGGACGATTAAAGGTTGTGTGGAGTTATAGCAAAAAAATATATAATGAAGAGACAATTGACAGGTTAGCGAAAGATTTTATCGAATCGTTACACGAGATTATCGCGCATTGTCAAACTTCTGAAGCCGGGGGCTATACGCCTTCGGATTTTACAGATGTCGAATTGGATCAAAGTGAGATCGATGAATTGATGGAAGAACTTTCCGAGGTTTAGAGGATGAGAATAAATCTGGGTATAAATCTGTTTTCTGTCAAATTAAATAACAGCTTTAAAAAAAGAAGTTTGAGAATATCAATCTATTTTTCTCACCCCCTTTAGTTTTTAAATATTTGTATTGATTATAATTGTTTTACGCAGAAGCTTTTATATTGAGGTATTTTAACAGGAATATTGATATTGGATTAATTTTAAAATTTTTTGTGTTATACTGAATTTCAAAGTATGAATCAATGTCATTAAGTTAAGCAGGCCTGTCATTCCTGACGGAGCGAAGCGGAGTTCAGGAATCTTGAGATGCTATCCACTAACCATCAGCTTAATATAAAGTTAGGAGATTCCTGCATTCGCAGGAATGACACTGAGTATACTCCAATTACCCTTAACTTAATGACATTAATCCACAAACTACAAATTGTCGAAGAAGAATTAATGTCATTAAGTTAAGCCTACCGATTCCATCGCTCAAAGCGATGGAATCGGTGAAAATCTCCTTGTCTGAATGATATTGAAGTGTGAATAATTATCCTGTGTGTTATTTCTGTATTAATGGTAGTTTTAAAAGGTTATGGTGGAATGAATAAACGAAACATCGAAGCGATATATCCCCTTTCGCCGATGCAACAGGGAATATTGTTCCATAGTATTTATGCCCCGGAAACCGGGGTGTATTTTGAACAGATGACTTGTACTTTAGAAGGCGAACTACACGTCCCCGCATTTGAAAAGGCATGGCAAAAGATCGTGGATCGACATCCAATTTTAAGAACAACTTTTGTCTGGAAGCGCCTTGATAAAACATTGCAAGTTGTGCACAAACAGGTTACCCTGCCTTTTCATGAGTTAGATTGGAGAAACTTATCTTCTTCAGAACAAGAGATTAAACTGGATAATCTCTTGAAGGAAAATCGAAATAACGGTTTTAAGTTCTCGGAAGTTCCGCTTCTCCGAATTTTTGTTATCCGCTTATCAGAAAATAGTTACCAATTTATCTGGTGTCATCATCATATTTTATTGGATGGCTGGTCGCTTCCAATTATCATTCGAGAAGTTTTTGCCTATTACGAAGCTTTTCGTCAGGAAAAGGAGATCATTTTAGAGGGCAGTCGTCCTTACCGGGATTATATTGCCTGGTTACAAAAGCAAGACATGTCTAAGGCAGAACAATATTGGCGTAAACAATTAAAAGATTTTAGGGCGCCTACATCTCTCGTTGTCGACCAGGCCGAAGATGGCAAGCTCGTTCAAGAAAAAAGTTATGACGCAAAACAAATCTATATTTCAAACGACACGACTGCCGGTTTGCAAAACTTAGCCAGGCAGCATCAAATTACCATGAATACTCTGGTCCAGGGAGCATGGGCATTGCTGCTCAGCCGATACAATGGTGATGATGATATTGTTTTCGGAGTGACGGTTTCGGGTCGACCAGCAGAGCTTGATGGTGTTGAATCCATGGTGGGTCTTTTTATCAACACCCTTCCAGTACGGGTTCGAATTCAGCCCAGGGAAAAAATTGTGAATTGGCTGAAAAAGTTACAAACTCAGCAATTGGAGCTACGCCAATTCGAATACAGTCCCCTGGTCGAAATCCAGGGCTGGAGTGAAGTCCCGCGCGATTTGCCA
>CBFDBN010000258.1:0-5996 GCA_965603055.1 uncultured bacterium
AATTCATATTTACTGGATTTAAGGCATTATCGACTAATGTTGGACAAACATATCCTTGCCTTCCAGGGCGTGATTGGCATTAATACGGGAAATCCGCCTTTTCAAATGGTCAGGGGGTGAGATATGACCACTTGGACATTTGAAATAAATTGACCATTTAAAAATAAAAAGTTACAGAATAGAAATGGGTAACTTATTTTATCTCACGCCCTGAATCAACTGGGCACGTACCTACGAGGTTATTATCAAAGCCGTTTTCAGGATAAAAATTTGGTGGCTTTCTAGGCAGAATGATCTCTATGATATTTTGGACGATGGATAGTTCGTGCATTCTTTCATTTTAATTAAATTAACAATCAGCCCACGAAACATACGAAAAGACATTGAAAATCTTTTTTGTTTATTTCGGCATTTAGCTACGGCTCAAAATATATCATTTTTTAAAATATCAATCAAGCACTTTTTTGTTCGAATAAGTCGCTTCTTACCTGTATCACATCGTTGCTTTAATTAGCCATAGCGACTCGTACAGTCTTCGTGAGAATTAATACTTGATTTTATGATCAAAATTAGTTAAAATTGAAAGACCAAATTTTTATGACCATCGAAAAGAGGTTGATTATGCATCATTCAATTCTATTGTTGGGTTCTATCATTTTGATATCCTGTTTGCTTTTAAATTGTCCTGCTTCTGCCCAGGAAAAACTCGATCACGGAACTGGATTTTGGGTGACCATTCCCAATCCCGACCAGAAAGATTCCCTTACCGTTTCAGAGTCCCGTCAGTTTATTGATCTTTTTCAAATCAAATCTTTGCCGATTCATTCGATCCAGTTGCCCGATCACAAGACCAAAGAGATCATCACCTGGGAAGGAGTCTATTTGCGAGAGGTGATTCAGAAATTTGGGAATATCGATTGGGAGACGATGGATCAGCTAATCATCAAGGCACCCGATGGCTACTCCTCGGTTATTTCTGGCATGAGAGTGAAACAGGCAGAATCGGCACTATGCACCTTTGCCATGCAGGGTAGGAAATGGCTCGATAAATTTGGCTATATGCGGATCGTATTCCCGGACCTTCATGAGATGTATTGGGTGAACAATCCCGCTGAAATCGAGATCGAATTTAAGAAAAAGCTCATCGAATCGAACAACTGGCGCTTTCAGTTTTTTGATTCTCAAGCCTTTGATTCGTTGCGAGAGAATAAGCGTGATGGGAAATCTGATCCATTCATCAACGATATTTTGACGCAAATCGGCTGCGCTAATAAAAATTTTACTGTATTCACCAAAGATGGTCATTTGCGGGAGTACGTCTTTGACTCGATGTCTCAAAAAATGAAAATAGCCGCGGATTCAACCGGCTTGTGGGCAGTGCGCGGATTGGGGGTGCCGATTGGTTTTCGGCTGAGAAATATATTTTTTCTCTGTTCTGAAAATGTCGGTCTCTTTGCCAGGGCTTTATCATCTGAAGAACAACAAGTGTGGCATGAGCTTTTTGCATCGATTCATCCATTGGTGAGTAAGGGAATTCCAATTGCTCAGATTACTCTGCTACTGGCTTCAGGTGAAAAAATGCCATCCAAAAAATTTGAAGATTATCTTTCAAATAAAATTTCATTATACCAGTTGCTGGAATTGGAAAAAGATGAACGAAGTGATTTGCTGGAAATCGAAATCAACTGGTAATTTTTATTCAAAAAGATTGCTTTCTCCATGCTTAAAACGTCAACCGCAAACCACCCATAATTTGACGCCCTGGCTGTGGATAGCCAAACTCTTCTTCGTAATATTCGTCCGTCACATTACTCGCATCCAGCCGCAGCGCCAGGTATTTCGTTATCTGCTGGTTGATATTGAAATTATGCACGAGATACCGGGGGAGCCGTTCCACCAGGTTGCTGGCGTAGCTAAATTCTCGCTCATCAAAATAAGCTGTTTCATAATTGACCGTCGTGCCAAAGCCAGTCCTGCCTGTCAAGGAAATGCGAGCTTTATGTTTCGGCAAATAATCGTTGATCTCCAGCGCCGACCGGGGAATATCAATATAGCTATAACCGAGTTCGCCAGAGATATATTGATTCAGCGACCAATTGGCTCTGAATTCAAAACCCTGCATTGCTGCCCGAGAAATATTTTTGTAGCGGAATGAGCGGGTGGTACGATAAATCAGATCCTTCATTTCATTATAAAACAGGGCTAAATCCACCGAGCAATATTGGTCACGGTTGGAAAATAAAAATATTTTAGTTACTCCCAGCTCGTACTTATCCGTATTTTCAGGTTTGAGGTCAGGATTCCCTGATGTTTGACTGTACAGATGATGCAGCGTTGGAAAGCGAACCGAGTGGGAATAGCTGGAAAACAGTTTCCATTTCCCTGGCAACTGCTGCTGGATGCTTACCATCGGTGCAAACCGGGCGTTATTTTTTGGGGTGTCATTTTGATGAAAATGATAACCTGTGCCCAGTATCAGCGTGGTATTTTTCCCGGGCTGAACCTCATCCTGTAAAAATAACGAGCCGGTCAGGACGAAATGGTCTTCCCACGGCTCATCCACATCGGCTTTTTTATTCATCTGATCCTGTCGGAATTGAATTCCGGTCAGCAACTGATGTCTTTGAAACAGGCGCCACTCGCCGTGAATCAATCCGCCCACTGTGATATTTTCCAGCAACGAATTCCATTCAATGTGATCTTCTCTCATGTCCGAACTGTTGTATTCGATCAGCCGATCGTTGTAGGCGTCAGCGAAAATGACGGATTTCAACACCACTGAGGAGCTAATGTTCCAATCGCCGCTCAACGTTGTGCTGTAGCGCTCCAAATTCGGGAATCGCCAGTACCGGGAATTATCGCCAGGAATATAGCGTGTGGCAACTGGAATGTCTTTTTTCGCCCAATGATAATCCGAAGCCAGCGTTACCATTAACCTGGAATTGGGTTGATAACCGAGCTTGCCGCTGATCCCGGCTTTGTGATAAAAGCTATTTTCTCTCACGCCGCCATTTTCATAGCTGGTTGGCTGAAACTGGTCACTCAGTCTGAATCCACGGGCGTGATGTTCATAACCTGAAATCCAGTAATTCCATCTGCCGACCATGCGGCTGTGATTCAGGCTCAGGTTGCGAAACTGGTAATCACCAAGCTTTGTTTCGATAACGGTGCGTGGCGTTTCCAATCCATTCCTGGTGATAATATCGATGACGCCGCCCATGCTGTTCGCGCCGTAAGCGACCGAAGCGGGACCCTTGACGATGGTAATTTTCGCCAGGTTATCCAGCGGCAACATCGAAAGATCAACTTTGCCATAATAGCCAGGATTAATGGGGCGACCATCCACCAGTACCAACACGTCACTGGAGCGGAAGCCACGGATTCGGGTCTCGGTCTCACTCTTGTAGCCGGATGTTAAATTCAAACCTGGTTCAAAGCTTAACAATTCAGAAACCGTCGTTGAGTTTCTGGCTTGCATCTGCTGCTGATCTATTTCGATTATCATCGATGATGGAACCTGCTCACGGTTGCCATACACCACGACTTCCTGAAGCCGGTAAATTTGAAAAACCGAATCGCCTTTAATATAATAATGATCCTGGGCATAGCCCTGGCTATTCACCAATAAAATTATGAGACAGATGAATAATTTCATTTTTAGTGTACCCATTTATTTCACCATAATTTTTTCCAATACTTTTAATTGGTATTTACCAATTGCCACGGTAGAATCGGTAAACATGCTCTTCTCGCTGGTCAATAACCAGTAGCCGGTCTGAAATTGATCCCAGCTTAGATCGGTTGGCGGCGTGTAACCATCCAACGCCATAATGCTAAATTGAAAATTTTCTGGCATGGCGACAAAAGACGTTACAAATTCTTTCAAAGGCAACGCATCTTCCACGAGTCCATCTGGATTCGTCACAGATGTTGGGGCGACTGTTCTCAGCTCGACGAACGCTGTCGTATCAGAAGTTGAGACATCAAATTTTCGATGAATATAAATATGACGGACGTTTTTCACGTTGTAAGCGCCAGCTAAATCAATTTTATCATCCGGGAAAACAACCAGCCGGGTTTGGGTGAGGATGTGACCCAAAGTCAAATGCTCCCAGGTATTATTGGGGTAGCCTTTTGCCGAGGCTGAAAATCCATCATCACCAACGACCTGGTAGGAATACAATCTTCGTGCCTCATGCAGGTTACCGTTTTTATCTCGAAACATCGAAATTAACATGGTATCAATAAATGAGCTGAGTTGGATGGCTTCCTCGCCGTCAGCGTCGATTTTAGTGAGGTTGTCGAACGCAATTTTACTCGAATCGGCTTTAAAATGAATCCATAGAAAATTATCCTGCCCTGGTTCTGGATTGGTGGGATTATCCTTATCACAGCCAGTGATCAGAGCGACACAAAGAATCATTATTGCAAAAAATGAAAACACGCGAATATCTAACAAGCGCATAAAGACCTCCTGAGTGTAATTCAGTTAAAGTTAAATTAGCTTTCTCCCCAGGGAATCGATTGAAAAGCAGAATTGCAGCACTCCCGTTCCATGCGCGCTAAATATCTCTTGTTGCACAAGAAATTGGATTTGAGTGTCAAAAAGGATGTCCTTTGTGGTTCTGATTAGTTGTAAATTAGCAGACAAAATTAGGATCCCCTTTCCAAGTACGGGAGGCATGGGCGTTTCCAACCAAACCCTATCGGACTAATTACCTTAGGTCGCCCCGTAGGTAAAAAGACTCGGAGATATTGATAAACGATTGAATAATTTAAATAATTAAACTGGCATATTTTATGAAGTCAGAAATATGCCAGTTTTTAAATTTTCAGTGTGAAAAAGCGAATTCAGGGAATGAATTAAAATCCAATTTTACCTGATACATTAAATACTAAAGCTGAATTGGTGTCTCCATCCTTTATTTTGGTAGAGATACTTTGTACTTCAAGAGCAATTGAGAAGCCGTGATCAAATGGGAAAATAATATCTCCATAAACCACTGTATTTTGTTCCCGGGCTCCAGCAGCCAGGTCATCGGTTTGATTTTTATCCATTCCAAATCCTGCCACGAAATTGACTGTGGTCGAAGGCTTTGATAACGCATTTAACCATACTCCCATGACCTTTCTGTCATCGTCCTTTGAGCCACTTCCGGCAATATTAAAGAGGTTACAATTGTTTAGATTTGTCCCCATATTAAATTCACCTTTCAGGGCAAACTGAGGGGAAAATGGCATATTAAAATCAACTCCAAATCCCGATGTATTGTACTCATCATCATCGCTGTTAGGGTCAGGATCATGTTTCGCATAAACGAAATACACGCCAATTACATTATCTTCCATTAATTTTGCAGACAAACGACCCTGAATCATTGGCATGCCGGATTTATTATCTGCACCTAATGCAGCAGTTTCTTTAGCACCCTCTCCAATTGACAATTGCAATAGAGGTGATAAGCCCTCCGTTCCTAATTTGTAATGTAACTGAATTTGAGCTCGCCGGAATCCTCTATTACCAGCATACCACATATTTGCATTGGTATTATTAGTTGAGGCATTTATGGGTGAGTACAAATCCCATTGTTGTCCGAAGCGTAATTCAAGATTTCCTGTTGCCATTGAGGCATAAGCTAAACGAATACGAGGTTTTATATTGGAATCAAATCCACCACCAAAGAAATCTAATTCAAACCTTCCCCCGACTTTAACTGCATCACCAGTAGTGCCTTTAAAACCAAATCGAGTATGCATTGCCGTGAATCCAATTGCTGAATAATCCACGCCACTGGCGATTTGAGCAGATGCTAAGCTCGTTCCTCCAAAGGATAAAACACCTTTAGTAGCATAAACCATATCACCTTTGACAAATCCGTAAGGTTTAAGTTCCAGACCGCCTGCTATTGCAGTTGAAGCAATTAATAGAATAATAAGTGAGATTAATCCTATTGTTTTTCTCATCGATTCCTTCTCCTTATTTGTTGTTTGTTAAT
>CBFDBN010000259.1:0-5992 GCA_965603055.1 uncultured bacterium
TTTTTTTCTGCTGTTGTATTATTAAATACATCTGTTCCCTGGAATAAAGGTTCAAATTGATTTGTGTTTAAAATATCATAATAACTTTCCATCACGGAGAGAAACAGCGACTTGCCAAATCTACGCGGTCTAATAAAAAATAGATATTCTCCGGCATTTTCAATCTGATGGAGATACATTGTCTTGTCTACATAATAATAATTTTTTTGTCGGATTGCTTCGTAATCCGATATGCCATAAGGGATTTTTTTTATTTTATCTACTTTCATTACAAATGTCCATTAGTATTTAGTTCTATTTTACAGAATTGAAGGACAGGTTACCGGGTCATCATGTTACACAATAGTTTACTAAATTTAAATGTTAAAGTCAAATAATTTTTAATAATACGGCATATTTATCGTGACCATTTAGCGATCTGAAGATAAGCGGTTGAAACGGCTATAGCCGTCGGGCGTTTTGAATTAACACCACAATTAATTGTGGTGTTAATTCAAAAAGAAGGAACTGTGAAAACCGTTTTAAAAGTTTATTATGCTAGCTTAAGATGGCTAAACAGATACAATTTATCAATTCGTTTGATCCAGCTTTCTTGATTGATTTGATGAAACCTTCGTCGAAGAATTTTCGGAAGATTATTTTATTGTCGTACATTCACATTGCTTTAAAAAATCTGGATCAATATCTGCGCCATGGCCCGGCGTATCAGGCAGATTAATTTCTCCGACATTGTATTCCGCACCACCGACAATCGGGTCTTCCTTCATTATTAAATAACCATCCAGGTCTGCGTATTTAATATTGGGACGAGCCGAGACCAGATGTGCCGCTGCGCTTAAACCAAGTCGTGTTTCCGTCATGCAACCGACCATGCAGTGAATCCCAGCGCTTTCGGCAATCGCATTGATCTTCAGAGCGGTATGAATTCCACCAGATTTTGCCAGTTTGATGTTAAAATAATCACAGCACCCCATTGAAGCCAGCTTAAACGCGTCATAATGATCAAACAGCGACTCATCCGCCATGATAGCAATGGAAGTATTCTGCCTGATTCGCCGCATATTTTCGTAGTCCCAGTGCGCAACAGGCTGTTCGCAGTACTCGATTCCCATTGGCTCCAGGGCGTGGAGTGTACTTACAGCCGTTTTATAATCCCAACCCTGGTTGGCATCGATGCGAATGGGCAACTCATCACCAATTGCCATCCTGATCTGTCTAATCCTTTCGATATCTTGATCTTTGGTCGTGCCAAGCTTGACTTTGATCGCCTGAAATCCTTGTTTTTTATACTCCTCTGCCTTTTTTGCCATATAACCCGGCTCGGCAATTCCGATCGTATTATCAGTCCAGAAAGTGCGTTTTCCTCCCCCAAGTACTGCATATAAAGGAAGTCCGGCTGCCTTGCCCAAAATGTCATACAAAGCCATATCAAAAGCACTTCGAATGGTACTGTTATGGACTAAAAATCTATTAATTTCTATCACCCGATTTTCAATATCGAGGGGCTCTTTGTTAAGTATCAACTTAGCAAGATCAACAGCACCAGCCAGATTGATGGCTTGTGTCTCGCCGGTTATTCCCCAGGTCGGATTGGCTTCACCAAGTCCATAAATTCCCTCATTGGTATTGATCTTAATAAAAACACTCTGGGCGCTGTTGATTTCCATGATGGCGATTCTGAACGGCTCGATGAATTCGATGTCTGCTTTGTAGATGTCGATACTGGTGATTTTTAATTTCTCAGTCATAAATTCACCTCTGACTAAAGTGGGAATTCGCATAATTAGCATAATTCGCGGTTCTAATTCTTTTTGAACCGCTAATTATGCTAATTATGCTAATTTTATTTTTTTGTATAGGCAAATCTTTTCCAGAATAGAGACAATTCACCAAAATTTGTCAGCACTCCAACTTTTTTCTTAGCAGATTTTATTGCATTAAAAATCTGTGCTTCTTCATTAGGACCACATTGACTCATTGCTTTTATTTCAAAAACAATCTCATTATAACATATAAAGTCAGGGACATAATAAGTTTTCAAAACATGCCCCTTGAAGTCAAGCTTTAACTTAGGTTTTTCGTCAAAAGGTATTTCTCGCAGTTTAAACTCAATCGCTAAAGCTTCCTGGTAAACAGCTTCCAGAAAACCAGGTCCCAAAACTCGATGCACTTCCATCGCAGCACCGACAATCTTATAAACTTCATCTTTAAATAATAATTCTACCATAGCAATCTCTCTCCAAGAAATTAAATTCGAATTCGCGTAATTAGCATAATTCGCGGTTAAAAAAGAAATAGAACCACTAATTATGCTAATTTGTTTTTATAATTCGCGGTTCTGCCCCAAAATTTCCAAATAACTTCTTCAGTTGGTTTAGGTGTAATTAAACAAACTACAACATAAACAATCACCGAAGAAACCGTGGGAACAAACGAAGGAAACGTTCCGAATAATGCGATTTGCGGAACGACAGTTTTTGCCAGCGCATAAGTAATCATGCCCCAGGTTATGGAAGCAATCGCTCCCCATTTATTCCCTCTTTTCCAGAACATGCCCAATAAAATTGGCCCGAAAGTGGCTGTCTGCAGTCCGCCCAATGAAAAGAAAATAATCCACTGGATTAACTGCGGTTGGAATAGTGCAAATGCAATTGCTATTGCGAGACACAATCCCATTGTCCATCTTGAAGCTAATTTCATTTTTTCATCAGAGATACCGGGCTTAATCTCTTTGAGTACATTTTTGGCAATGCTGGAAGTGATAATAATTGCCATTGCCGCCACCGTTGTTTGGATTCCCGCTACGATGCCAGCCAGCACGATTCCGCCAAGTGCTTTTGGCATGACGTTCATCGCCAGCCAGGGAGCGATTTCATCGGATACTTTGAGATCAGGAATAATTGACCGCCCGATCACGCCAGCCATACACAGCAGCCAGGTCCAGAGAAAAACCAATATGACGCCAATCCAGATGCCTCTTTTAAGCGCCTTTGAATTTTTGTATGTCAAAGCGCCCAGCATAGCATGGGGATTTCCGATAACAAAATATCCAGACAGGCAAGCCAGTGAAAATGAGAACATGGGAGAAAATTCCCATCCTCTTGTGGCTGAAAGAAAATTGATATCAATTTTGGCAAGAATTTCAGTCGAATTCCTAAATCCACCGGCATAATTTACGGTACCAAAGAACAACAATAAACACCCGATCGTAATGACAATACCCTGGATAAACATGGCTAAAGATGTACCACGCATTCCGCCTAATACACAATAGACCAAAACGACAAGAGAACCAAGCGCTAGGGATGTGAAATATCCCATATCTGTCATCTGCGAAATAACCCGGGCTGAACCGACAAACTGTGCCGACATGTAGGGGATTAAGAACACGGTCACCAGGACCGCCAGAATTATTATGATCGCCTTGCTTTCATACCTGGTAAGTTACAGCATTCACGCGTCGTGCGACAATTCCAACAATTATGCCTATCGGGGCTAAAAACATAAGGCTCAAAAAAATCTGGTAATTATTGATCAACACCCAGGAATAGCCGTACTCATACGTCATGCCAGGACCAGCGATAAACGTTCCCGCGCTGGCAAGTCCTCCGGCAATAACCAATGCCACGACAATCCCACCCAGTCCACGACCAGCAGCATAAAATTCTTCCTCGTATTTTTTAATCGGCACTCTCTCGATAATCCGATACGACCAGATTCCAATGGCAACCAGGATGGTGGTGTAAGATAAAAACGAAACCATCGCTGCGTTCATTCTTGTTCCTCCCCTGGTTGCTGTTCATCATCTGTCAGAGGAATATCAGGTACGAACTTTTCGATTACAAATATCAACATGATGACAAAAACAATGGGCACGACTATATTACCGATTGCTACCCAGGCTGGTAAGCCCCAAATATAAGGCCTGATTCCTATAAGAAAGGAACATCCCATAATGAAGATGAGAAAAACAGTAAAGTAGAGCCAGGAAAGGACGAGTGTTTTTCTGGCTACTTTTATTCTTGGGTCTTCGGTTAACTTCACAAGTAATTCTCCTTAAAATTTTCTTAAAATTGTAATATTATAGAGCGTGGAGCATATTTTATCTCGCCCCACGCTTTACGCCCTACGATTTGAGTGAAAATATTCAATTCGCGTAATTAGCGGCTCGATTTTTTATTTAGAATCTGATAACTTATGAAAATAGATTGGATCGTAAAACGTCACTTTCAGTTTTTCAACCTTTCCCATTTCATCTAAATAAAACGTCAGAAAAGATTTGGGAGCCATATCGAAGATCGGATTGTGCCAGAAGACTCGAAATGTATTATGATGCCAGTGTTCCAGATCACCAATATGGCGGGGATTATAATCAAAGACGATCTTATCATTTTCGAGTCGAACCTCTGCCTCGCCGGAAAATTTGTCGAAATATTTGCCAGTGAATTGTTCTAATTTAAGTGAAGGTCTGGTCTTCCTGGCTCGCTTTTGCTGCAATTCCTGTTCAGTCTTTTTCTTTTTTTCATCGGCTTTTTTCTTCTGTTCCAGGTAAATTGCACTCCAGTCCTGCCCTGGCTCATCGAGGAATTCGTCTAAAATTTGATACGTCAGTGCGCGGGCTAAATTATTGGGGGCATAGTTGGTAAGAACGATCACGCCCAGGTTTTCCTCGGGAATCAATACCTGGCGGGAAATCATTCCTGACAGCCCACCGCCATGACTGATCATCTTACGCCCTTTGTAATCGGAAATACCCCAGCCCAATCCATAGCCAGAAAATCGAGTCCCCAATTTTTCTTCGCTGAATGATGAAATTGGAAGTGGAAACTGAATATTGTGCATTTCTTTTATGACTCTGGAACTCAAAAATTGCTTACCTTTAAAAAGTCCACCGTTTAAGTTTAACCGCATCCACTGTGCCATATCCACTACATTGGACTTAATACCACCGGCTGGGGCTAAATTGTCCATATAATCATATTCGACTGGAGCAACCTTCCCCCCTACTATTTCATGAGGTGTGGCTAAGTTTTGCTTTTTGTTCAGATCATCCATGGTTGTCATGCTTTCCATCATACCCAGTGGCTTGAAAATCCGTTCTTTCATGGCTTCATCCCAGCTCTGCCCGGTAATTTTCGGAATCAATTCACCGGCAACCAGAAACATCAGGTTTTGATATTGAAAATGAGTGCGGAATGGTTTCGTTGGCTTAAGATACCGAATTCGAGTGATGATGTCCTCGCGACTTCTGGTGCTGCCAATCCAGAGATGATCACCTCCAAAAATTGGCAATCCGCTGCGATGCGTGAGCAGGTCTCTGATATTGATCTCACGGGTGATGTATGGATCGACCATCTGGAACTCTCTCATGTAATCTGCAACTTTATCATCCCAGCTAATTTTTTCTTCCTCGACAAGCATTCCAAGCAGCGATGCGGTAAAAGCCTTGGTATTCGAGGCAATGGCAAAAATGGTGTGTTCATCGACTTTCGCTTCTTTGCCAATTTCCCTAACGCCATACCCCCTGGCAAAGATCAGCGAATCATCTTTAACGATGCTGATGGCTAAACCAGGCACCTGCCAATCTTTCATGGCTTGTTCGATGTAGGCATCGAGATTATTTAAAAGCCCTGTTTGGGCGAATATAGGAGTGATATTTAAAAATAAAAAAAGTAGAAATAGTGCTGACCATAAGAGTCGTTGAATTCTTTTGCTCATCTAAACCTCCTCATTATTACCAAATTACCGAATTCCCCGGTCTACTTCAACAAAATAAACTTCCGCGTCTTAATAAACTCCCCGGCTTTCAATCGATAGAAATAAAGTCCGCTTGCCAGACCTTTTGCTATCCAATTCACTTCACATTTACCGATCATTTTTTCATCTTTTATTAACGTCCCGACTTCTTCCCCAAGAATGTTATAGACTTTCAACGTGACATTAGATGGAATTGGCAAATCAAATCGAAATGTTGTGCCAAGGTTGAATGGAT
>CBFDBN010000260.1:0-5914 GCA_965603055.1 uncultured bacterium
TATGATCCAATGGCAGTAAGCCATTATACAGCGACCTGGGTTCCAAAAGACGCGTATGAAACCTTTGAGAAACCAACCTGGCCACTTAAAGGTGACGATGGGAAGATATGGGATAAAGCTGCTTTAAAGGTGAAGCTGATCGATACCTGGAAGCCTTTGATGGACAAGGGAGTTCCTGTTCACGTCGGCGAATGGGGCTGCTATAATAAAACACCCCATGATGTCGCCCTCCGCTGGATGCGAGACCTGCTTTCGCTCTGGAAGGATGTGGGCTGGGGCTATGCGATGTGGAATCTGAGCGGCGACTTTGGCGTGCTCGATAGCAAACGGAAAGATGTCAAGTATGAAAATTATAAAGGTCATAAGCTTGATCGGAAGATGCTGGAGCTGTTGAAGGAATTCTAAAAGTTTTTCCTAACATGGACAGGTGAAAACCAAAAAGAGAAATAGAACGCTGATGACGCGGATTGTGCGGATTTTCACGGATTTTAATTTTTTCATGAATCAGTGTAAATCCGTGTCATCTGCGTTGTCCGCGTTCCATAAAAGTTTTATTCACTTAGCAATAAATTTTTTGTTCAGGTGCTAATTCAAAAATTTACTAAAAATAATATTATGAACCCACAAGTATTTGTCAAGATTAAATTAGCTTCTGTTTTGATGATTTGTTTTGTCAATCAGGTATTTTCACAAGCAAACCTGACCATCAACGATAAAGGCTATTTTGAAATGCCTGGTCTCAATGTAATGGTGTTCAGCGATATTTATCCGGAGGGTCATCAAACTGGAGTGACCATTATCCAGCATGGTATCAGGGTCGCTGCCAATGGCGATGTTCGATTAGAACCATCGCCGGGGCAATGGTCGCCAGTGCCCAAAGCTGGTAAATTGACTGTCGATAAAGAACATCAAAAAATCACCCAGCGGCTGTGGTATCCAGATTCGTCAAGAAACCGGGTTGGTTTTAATCCCATCGAATATCCTGATTTAACATTCCAATACGAAGTGATGATCACATCATTGGAGGGTAGTTCCTTTAAAATTACAGTTGATCTCGATGCGCCATTACCCGAGGAATGGATTGGCAAGGTTGGATTTAATTTTGAATTATTCCCGGGATATTTATTCGGGAAATCTTTTTTGATGGATAATCAAACTGGGCTTTTCCCAACACAACCAACGGGACCCGTTCAGAACTATTATGGTGAATATTTATCCCAACCTCTCGCCAAAGGGAAAAAATTGGTAGTCGCCCCGGAGGATGATAAACACTGTTTATTGATTGAATCAAATTTAGAATCGTTTGAGTTATGGGATGGTAGATGCAATCACAATAATGGATGGTTTATCGTCAGAAGCGTCATCCCTGCTAATGCCACAAAAGCGGCTGTGGAATGGATCGTTACGCCTAATGTAATAGCCGATTGGATATACGAACCCGTCATTCAAGTATCTCAACTGGGATATCATCCTGACCAATCTAAACGTGTTATACTCGAACAAGACCAGCGTGACGAAAAGCCAAGCGAAATTTCTATCCATCGGCTCACTCCGCAAGGGAAAGAAAAAGTCCAATCAGGAAGTCCCATCTTCTGGGGGAAATTCTTACGATATAATTACCTGACTTTTGATTTCTCTGACATCAAAAAAACAGGCATGTATCTCATCGAATATCGGTCAAAAACCTCCCATCCGTTTCTGATCAGCGAACAGGTCTATGATCATGCCTGGCAACCGACGCTGGAATATTTTCTGCCAGTACAGATGTGCCATATACGTGTCAATGAAAAATACCGGGTATGGCATGGTGCCTGTCATCTGGATGATGCGCTGATGGCGCCGATCAATACCAATCATTTTGATGGCTACCGGCAAGGACCAGCGACATTGACGAAATATTCCCCGCAACAGCACGTCCCCCATTTAAACCAGGGCGGCTGGCATGATGCTGGCGATTATGATCTAAGAGTGGAATCCCAAATTGGTACTATCTGGATGCTGGCACTGATGATCGAGGAATTTGGACTTGATTATGATGCGACGACTATTGATCAGGAAAATAGAATTGTGGAGATTCACCTGCCCGATGGTAAATCCGACGCAATCCAGCAGATTGAACATGGCTTGCTCTCTGTCTTGGGCGGCTATCGCGCGCTGGGACGACTTTACCGTGGGATAATTTGTAGCGATCTCCGGCAATATATCCTGCTGGGCGATGGTCTTAATATGACTGATAATGTCGATTATGACGGCTCAAAAAACAAGAAGGATGACCGTTGGGTTTTTACGGAGGATAATCCTGATCGAGCCTTATTTGTGGCTGGTGGACTGGCTGCTGTTTCCCGAGTTTTGAAATCGGATAATCCGACACTGTCGAAGGAATGCCTGGAAACAGCACTGGCTTTATGGAACAGCGAAGGGAACAGGGCAAAAAGGAGCGGATCAAAAGTAATTGCCCTGTCGGAGTTAATTTTAGCGACCGACGACGAAGCGCTCAAACAAACTTTCATCAGCATGAAAGATGAGATTGTTAAAGGGCTGCGCTGGCACGCTGGAGCTGTCGGACGCGTGTTTCACCAAATTGCTGATAAGGAATTTAAAAGAGACGTTTCGATAGCGATCGCCGAATACATGGATGCATTAAAAAATGAATCAAAAAAAGATTCACCCTATGGTGTGCCTTACCGTCCCAATATTTGGGGAGCAGCTTGGACAATACAACGGTTCGGTGTTGACCAATATTTTATTTATAAAGCCTGGCCTGAATACGGTTCAAAGGACTTATTTCTCAATGCACTAAATTTTGTTTTGGGCGTACATCCAGGAGAGAATACCAGTTCCTTTGTTTCCGGGGTCGGTTCTCAATCCACTTTGGTGGCTTATGGAGTAAACCGGGCTGATTGGTCTTATATTCCGGGAGGAGTCGTATCAGGAACGGCTTTGATTCGACCTGATTTACCTGAATTTAAAAAATGGCCCTTCTTTTGGCAGCAAACTGAATATGTCATAGGGGGAGGAGCAACCAATTATATGTTTTTAGTGTTAGCTGCGCAGAATTTGTTTGAGAGTCATTGATCAATATCATTGATTTAAGGGGAATTAGAGTCATTCCGAACGAAGCGAAGAGAAGTGAGGAATCTGTATATCCTGATATATTAGCTGGTTGATAGATTTCTCGCTTCGCTCGAAATGACAGGAAAAATTATTAACTTAATGGCATTGAATCATTGATAGAAAATAAGGTGGAGAATCATGAAGAGACACAAATTTACAATGCTAACCATGCTTTTACTGTTGGGTATGTCGAATATCTTTGCGCAGTCGCGTATTGACTTCAATAATCAGCAATTATTCCTTAACGGCGCCAACTTTGCCTGGCGTAATTTTGCCTATGATATCGGACCTGGCACGACGGATTTCGATTATTTTGAAAGGATCTTTCAGAATGTCCACGCTAACGGCGGTAATACCATGCGACTCTGGCTCCACACAACCGGCGCAAACACGCCAGCATTTAATACGGCAGGAATGGTCGTTGGACCTGGTGCCGGAGCTATTGAAGACCTTCAAAAAATACTGGACATTGCCTGGGAAAACCAGGTTGGTGTTTTGCCCTGTCTCTGGTCATTCGATATGTTGCGCATCTCAAACGGCACTACAATAACCGATCGTTCGATGAGCATGTTATCGGATACCACGTTTTTGCGCGCCTATATTAACAACTCGCTTATCCCAATGGTTGAAGCATTGAAAGGTCATCCGGCAATCATTGCCTGGGAGATATTTAACGAGCCGGAAGGAATGAGCAATGAACACGGCTGGGATTTCAACCGTCACGTCCCGATGTCATATATTCAGCGCTTCATTAATCTCTGCGCCGGTGCAATTCATCGTACCGATTCTCAAGCTCAGGTTACTAATGGCTCATGGTCTTTTATCGCTCAAACAGATGTAAATGGCAATCATAACTATTACACAGACCAACGGCTTCTGGCAGCAGGTGGCGATTCGGACGGTTACCTGGATTTCTACACGGTCCACTATTACGATTGGGCGGGTACTGCACTTTCTCCATTCCACCATCCATCATCTTACTGGAATCTTGATAAAGCGATTGCTGTTTGTGAATTTGCTATTCAAGAAACGTTCGGGGTTCCTGCCAATAATCTGTATGACGTTTTATTCCAAAACGGCTATGCTGGAGCCATGGCATGGTCGTTTACCGACACACATCTTTCTTCGGAAGCAGATATGCTCGCCTCCATGCTGGATATAAAAACGAGATACCCGGCTGTTGTTACCATTGTGCTTCAATCTGGCACAATAATATCTTTTAACGCAGTCCCATCAATCATCGAAAAAGGACAATTTTCAATGCTCTCCTGGTCAACCGGCCGGGGTTCAAGTGTCACATTGAACGGTCTTACTGTAAATGAAAATGACAGTTTAGCAGTCAGTCCTGCAATAACAACGACCTATAAATTAATAGCCAGCGGCGCGGATACGAATTCCAGGGAGATCACTGTGGAAGTTTTGCTTTCTGGCACCATCATCTTTTTTAACGCTGAGCCGGAAAATATTGCACCAGGAGAAGCAAGCAAGCTTTCGTGGCACACGGTGGCTGGTTCATCTGTCACACTGAATGGCATTTCCGTAGCGGCAGATGATACCATTGAAGTTCGTCCTGTTGCGGATAGTACGTTTACATTGATTGCCAGGGGTGAAGTATCAGATATCAGCATAGTTACTGTAAGTGTAGGGAATCCGCTTGACATAAACCGGGCACTGAATCGTCCGGTATTTTCTTCCAGCAATGAACCCAATAATCCGAGTGTCGATGATCCAGCTTTAGCTGTTGATGGAAATAACTCAACACGCTGGAGTAGTGAATATTCAGATAATCAATGGATTTATGTGGACCTGGGGCAAAGCTACGATATAAAACGTGTCGTTTTAAATTGGGAAGTTGCTTACGGGCGTGTATATCGAATTGAAGTTTCCAACGACGCGCAAAATTGGAGTCAAATTTATTTCACATCCTCAAGTGATGGCGGAATTGACGATCTGACCGATCTTTCCGGTTCAGGTCGATATGTGCGAATGTACGGTCTTGCTCGTGGGACACAATGGGGATTTTCTTTGTGGGAATTCGAGGTATATGGTATCCCAGGTTCAACGAATGTTGATAAAGATTTGCAGTTTGTACCAGGCACTTTTAGCCTGGAGCAAAATTATCCCAATCCATTTAATCCTGACACCCAAATAAAATACAGCATCCCATCAGAGTCCAATGTAAAATTAGAAGTATTCAATATAAATGGCTGCAAGGTTGCAACCTTAGTTAATATAAAACAATCACAGGGGACTTATACCGTTAATTTCAGTGGGGAAGGCTTATCAGGTGGAATATATTATTATCGTCTTGAAACTGGCAAGAATCGACAAATTAAGCGGATGGTGTTACTTAAATAAAACTAATAGATATCAGGAGTTAACCTAAGAAATAATAATAGCGATATCGCGATGCTTCGGCATTTGCTAATGCCGAAGCATCTTCAACGTACAAGGAGTATCCAATGAACGGGAAAGATTGCTTATCTAAGCCAGTGTTGATATTGTTGTTGATAAGTTTATTATTCTTCTTAAGTCAGAACGTGATACAAGCAATGCCTCTTTCCAATTCTCAGAAAGCTCAAAATAAAATGGAAAAAAATAAAACAATTCAAAAAGTTATAAATGCCATGCTTGCCATGCAACGAAGAGCCTGGGAACAGGGCGTCGCCGCGCAGGCATTATTAGAATTGGGTGAAACAGAATTGGTGATTTTGTTTGCGAAGGATGCTGTCGTAAATCAAAAGAAGGATGGTAGACTCGGATTAAACGGACAGGACCGACCGGTAGCTGACCCGGCTTC
>CBFDBN010000261.1:0-5913 GCA_965603055.1 uncultured bacterium
TGAGGTTTCGTTTTGTATTGTTACTGAAGATATCGCTACTTGACAACGAAAATTAATTCATCATACTTTTTAAAAGCTATCGAATATCTTCCTGAAAAGAAAGAAACAGAGGAAATCGACAGAGGGGAATAAAAAATGTGACGGGATATAAAACTGAAATTAAGGATTCATAACACTTTAATCAACAAAACAACAAATCCCTCAGAAAATTCAGATTTTCGTTCTGAGGGGTAAGTCTTACATTATTTAAAATAGAATTTTCCTTATTTCATAATTATAAGTTTTTTTATTTCAACAAATTTTCCTGCTTGAATCCGATAAAAATAAACCCCGGCTGACACTGTTTCACCAAAATCCCCTTTTCCATCCCAATGAATAGAATGTAAGCCAGGCAGTTTTTCACTGTTGACCAACACCCTGATCGTTTGTCCCAGTAGATTAATAATTTGCAAAGTTACCTGGCTTTTGTCTCTCAATTTATATTCAATTGTAGTTTGAGAATTAAAAGGATTAGGATAATTTTGATACAATTCAAAATCTTTGAGCAGGGAAATTTCTGCCGTGATTATTTCGGAGTAAGTAAAATTACCATTGAAATCTATTTGTTTTAATCGATAATAGTAGCACCCTGGTGCCAGAGAATCATCTTTAAATTGATAAAAATGTTCCACAGTTGTAGTACCATGACCTTTCACAGCTCCAACAGTCTTAAAATCAACTCGATTTTGACTTCGTTCAATGGTAAAGCAATAATTATTTTTTTCCTGATAAGTTTTCCAGTTGAGAATTATTGTGTTACCGGAGATAGACGGGTGAAAAAATGCAAGTTGAACCGGTACTTCAGGGGTAATATTACTGATACCCGGGGTTGGTACTGTGAAAAATTTCCACAGGCTATCACCGTCAGATATGCGGCCATAAGAGATATTGGCAGTTTGAATGCTAAAGGTCAGGGTATCAATCGGGATGTTACCATTGGTATCAGTATCAAATAATCCGATTTGTTCTCCCTCTTTGTTGAGTTTGAAATTAGCGTGAAGTTTCCCCTGCTCCGTTTGTTTATCGGCCCAGATAAGTAAAAATCCCCCAGCTTCCATGGTTGTATCAGGTAATTGCCATTTTATGGGATTGCTAAGATTATCAGTCAGGTATTTTCCTTTCAGGTTTACCGTGGTATCTTCTGCATTATATAGCTCAATCCAGTCATCGTCTTCATTGTATTCATCAAAAGTGAGTGAATCATTACTTGCCAGGAATTCATTAATGTAAATTTTAGGTGTAGCAGTAGCCACTTGATAAATGTATACTGTTGAAGGTGCATTCTCGGGATCAGTTTTTTCATTAGTATCGATGTCCTGTGCCCAGATATAATAATTGATTGTGGCGCCGGCTTGCTGTGGCGGAATTGTCGCTCCAAATACGTGATCCCCGGCTTTACCATCACCATGTGCGCCATCATCAAACATATCAACCTGTTGATAACCAGCGCCGCTATTATATCGCACACTGGCATGAGTTAAGCTATCTTCATCAGTGATAAATGCTGTTACAATTACGAACTCTTGCGATGATGGTTTTACTGGAGAATGAGAAGTTTCAAAAATAATCGGTGGTATATCATAAAACGAAAGCTGGTTGCCAATTTCATTGTAACGCGTTGCTATGAACGGCTTAAATCCGTACTGTACATGACTGAATGAAGAAAGTTGGGTTTCATAAGAATCATGAAAATCTTGTATTGTGTATTTGTAATCTTTGCCATAATATGGATCTGTTTCTAAAGCCGGGGTAATCAAAGCATGAATTGAATTGATATGGGGAACAAGCAGTTGTGAATTGCTAACCTGTTGTGTCAAATCCTTTAGAAAATGCGAATAGATATTGCAGTATGAATCAAATTTTTCGATGGTATTTTCTATTGCGGGGCGTGGTTTCCAGCTTTTGCCCCAATCATAAATATTTCGCGTTCCAAAGTTATGGGGTCCTCCATTTGAATCCCACCACAAACCAAAGGTTTCATCAGCATCACACAAAATCCATTCAAATCTATCGGTAGCAGTGTTATGATAGAGATAAAAATTATTGTTGAGATACCAATAATTATCCCAGTTGCCGGTCATTACATCGACAGCCATACTTTTTAAAAAAGCCGGTAAATTAAAAACATCTTCGATTTTTTCTTTCATTGAATCATCAGGTGTATTGTTAATCACATTAATAAAATGAACAAGATCTGAAAAATCATCTAAATCTTTATTCGTTTTCAATTCATAGACAAAAGCACCATAATGATTGGTGAGATTTTTATAGAAAGATTGGTCTGAGCCGTGATAATCGAGATCAGCACCATAAACGCATTTGTACAAATTGCCGTCATTATTTCCCAATCGTGATTTTACGAAATTTTCGTCAATATGCTCAACATTAATGTACAGACCGCGATATTCGCCGTTAATATAGACCTTTACATGATTAGCTCGAAAACATGGCTGATCAAACGCACAAGCAATGTCACTATAAATTTTAGCCCTGGTTACTGATGGATCGGTGAACACGGCTTTAAGGTTCATCTTTTCCAACTGATAAAATTTTTGACCTTTGATAAACTCATTAAAGTCAATCTTAAATGATTTTTTATTTGCAGTTCGTGATGTTGTTCCCCGCAGGCGAAATCCCACATTTCTTACAGTATCTCCTTGAATGATATGATTGGTAAAAATAAAATCAACCGGGAACAGGCTGTCACTGTAAACATTGTTCATTATATAATCCAGGTATTCTTGTTTAATCAGGATTTCAACCATCCCTACCGAGCTATCATCAAAAACCAGTTGGCTTTCCTGGTAATATTTATCCATAATTTGTGCCATTGATGAAACTGTCATCAGCAAAGTAAAAATAGCGGTAAATTTTTTCATATCAAAATTCTCCTCTCCATTGATGATATTAGAGTTCTGCAAAATAAGAAAAGATGTCATTTCGAGCTGAGCGAGAAATCTGGCTAACAAATTGATATTATAAAGTATACAGATTTCTCACTCCACTTCGTTTCGTTCGAAATGACAAAGAACTCTTAATTTTGCAGAAGTCTATTGATGAAATTGTTGATAAAACACCCTCCCCTGATTCTATAAAATAGTATCTAAAAAGTTAATTTCTTGCCCAAAGAGCAAAGACTTTTTAGCTCTCAGAATTGAAATGTCTCAGAATAAAAAAAACTAAAAATTCATTTCTGTGGGATTTCAATTCTGAGGGCAAATTCTTTTTCTTTTTGGTTCTCCTTCGGCGAATCAATTTATTGTAAAAATCTGCCGTAGGAAGATTCTGGCTTGTCCAGGTTAGGTATCACCAGATCAAAAGTTGATTGAGCGATGGCATCGATAATCCACATGATTTTGAGCACAAACATTCTGTCTTTTTGAACTTTGTGGATTCTCTGTGTTCTATGTGGTAATTTTTTGTTTGTACTTTAGTACGCTGGGATTGCCGTAATAAATCATGGTGTTTGTACAAAAATAATTGTAATAACACCACATTTTATTGTTGTAAAAACTGCTTCCTGTTATTAATAATTAGTAATATATTTTAATATATAACTAAAGTTATGGTAATGCAAGCGTTTTTTGTAGCATGAAGTAAATTTGAAGAAAAAAAGAAGTCGCATGATTTTTCAAGTCCGTCCGATCAAATGTAAACAAAACAGCAAGGCTTGTATTTGAGGTATGTATGAGGAGAGTTGTTTGTGAATAGTTAAAAGTGAGAAGGGAATTGTAAGAGGTAATTTTTTACGCTAAACCACCAGCTACGCTGGTGTGAGTTACTAAGGCTATGCCGATGTATTGATAAATAAATCTCCAATGATTTTGTGAGGATTGTTACGTAATTTGGTTGAGAATATAGCTTCGCCAATCAAGTACTTAGCTTCGCAGATTGATTAATGTGATAGAACAAACCTTCCGAAAGCTGTAAGTACGCTTTTGACGTCTTCAAAACCTTCGGAAGGTTCATTCACTTTTGAGAATGTTACTTCAAAAGCGTCATCTTCTTTATGGAAGTAAATGTTCTCGATTTCATGCAAACCAGGTAGATACCATTAGAGACACTCACTCCATCATCATTTCTGGCATCCCAGGTGACCTGGTAGTATCCGGCTGGTTTGTGTTCATCCACAAGCTTCCTTACCAGTCTTCCCCGTACATCATAGATATTAATCGTGACATCCCCCTCTTTGGGAATCGTATATTTGATATACGTTTCTGGATTGAACGGATTGGGATAATTTTGCGCCAATCGAAATGCATTGGGAATAGAAGTCTCCTCACTCAGGACAGTACTTGTTGTACCTTCACCATAAAAAACCTGGAATTCACCCAAATGGATGAAATTTGTTTGTGGAGCGACAACAACCAGTTTCACATATTTTGCCTGAATGGGCTGGATTGAAAAGACTTCCATTTCTCCTGTTGTCATAGCGGTGTCCAGAATAGTCTGGAAACTGCCAGGTTCAATTCCACTATTGGAAATTTGAACCTGGAAATGGCGAATCCAACGATCTTCATAGCCAACGCCCGTATCGGTGAGTAAACCGATACTGCATACTTTTTTATTTGCAGAATCCTGTAGGTTCAAAATGATACTCGGCTGTTTTCCTTGCAATACTGTTGTTCCATCCCAGCCATAAAGATCGCCATCAATGGCATTCGAGCAATCGCTTTCTGGTAGTGTCGGTGTGGAATTTATCACTTCCAATCGTGCAAAACTCTCTTTTTGGTGCACCTGGATGAAATTGGTTCTGGTAATGGAATCAATCCCAGTCGAGTAATACGCCATTAGTTTAACTGTATAAGTTCCAGGTTTGTCATAGGAATGAGTTGGCTCTTTTTCTTTACTGGTAGATCCATCACCAAAATTCCATTGCCAGCGATTGACATAACCTGTCGAGAGATTAATAAATTTCACTTCCAGCGGATCGCTGCCGGTCATCACTGTCGCATCGAAATCTGCCAAGGGAGCCGAAACGATCATGAACAGGCTATCGCTGACATCGTGCGGATCACAATCTATATTCGCCACTTTAACCAGGCAACTATCGGATGGTGTATTTGGTACTTGCCAGATGTATGTGCTATCATTCGCAGTTCGATAAATCACGTTCAACCAGTTTTCACCGCCATCGATAGAATATTGAATTTTAACAGTATCGATGAAACAGCAGGCATGCCATTTGATCTCGTATTCCTGTCCAGTTTGCAGTGTATCGCCGCCATTAGGCTGAAAAACAGTCACAAACGGCGGGGCGCAGATGGTAAACAGTGAATCGCTGACATTTTGTGGATCGCAATCCAGGTCAGCCACTTTAACCAGGCAGCTATCGGAATTCACTTCCGGAACCACCCAGGTGTAACAGCTATCATTCTCCGTGCCATAAAAAATCGTTGTCCAATCTTTTCCCCCATGGATGGAGTACTGAATCTTCAACGAATCAAGGCAGCAACTGGCTTCCCATTTGATTTTGAAGGGATCGCCGGCTTTGAGACATTCACCGCCATTGGGAGAGATCACCGTAATCGGCGCCTTGCCCCAGATGGTGAATGGTTTATCGCTGGTGTCCTCGGGATCGCAGTCTAAATCCGCAACTTTGATCAAACAATTGTCAGAATGAACATCTGGAACTGTCCACAAAAATGAGCTATCATTTTCAGTGCCATAAACGATACTGGTCCAAGCGTTCCCACCATCGGTCGAGTACTGAATTTTCAATGAATCCAAACAACAGCAGGCTTCCCATTTGATCTTAATTTTTTGTCCCGGTTTCAAACACTCTCCGCCGTTGGGATAGAAAACTGTCACTGGCGCATTGCCCCAAATTGTAAACAGCGAATCACTGACATCTTGTGGATCGCAATCCAGGTC
>CBFDBN010000262.1:0-5907 GCA_965603055.1 uncultured bacterium
TCCAGATTTTTTGGCTTCATAATGGCAATTTGCCGAACCGTTTTTTTGTGCAGGACCTGAAACGGCGGTACACCTTCCTTATCTGCTGTTTTCATTCGGAATCGGCTCAAGCTCTGAAATATTAATTCATCACGTGAACAAAGTTCGAATGGCTCCGGTAACCAGTTTAGTTTCCCTCCACTGGTTTGCCAATCTGTAAGCATTTTTTTCCCCTGGTCGGTCAATTGAACCACTGGATAATCAAAACCAGCCGGGCGTCGTTCCTGGATATAGCCTTTGAGAACGAGCATCTTGATAGTTTCCACCAACGCTTCTTTACGAAAGTAGGGAAATTTATTGTAAGTCGCCAATTGATTAAATGCCATCGTCAACACCGGTTTCGCTTTTGAACCTTTGAGAATATCTGCTACTAGATATTTGCCGGCATGTTCCTGCACATCCTTGACAGTTAGCAAAATTGCAATTGTGATGATCTCCTCATTAAAATAATCCATAGTTTCAGTAGCGGCAGATGTTGCGGTTTCAGCCGCTTTAACTTGATGCGTCGGCTGTTTAGTGCGCTGCCATCCCTTACGAGCCCTACAGTTATCGCAGCGCCCACAATCGTCGGTCACCTTTTCACCAAAATATTCCCGAATGTATCGAACACGGCAAGTGTTGGACTCGGCATAATGCAACATATTATCCAATTTGTCATACTTATGCTGTCGAAATTCTTCAAATCCAATCTCGCGGGGAGCCATGTTCTGGAGGGGACGAATTCCCTGTTCCAGGCGCAGCAACATGGCTCGCTGCCCCCGATGAAAATGGATGATGCCCTCAAATTCCAGGTCATAAAGCATCTCGACCACACTGATCGGCTCGAAGTGATGTTTCATGCAAAAATTGACCAGTTCCAGACGATCCCCACCACGAGCCTGGTCCAGAATCGCCCGGATCATCCGATTTTTGCCACCATGCGCTGAAGAATCCTCGATTGCGAGATTGTCAAAATCTTTAAGCAGCTTTAAATGGATTTGCGAATCCACATCAGGAAATCTTCGGATCAAACCCAACCGCTCCAGGTGACTGATACCGACACGGATCTTCGTCTCACCCATTTTAAGTTGCAAGTACAAATTATTAAAAGGATTCACTCGAAATTGTCCGATACTGGGAAAGCTTTTTATCGTCTCATAAATTTTGACGAGCTCTGGCTGATCCACCAAACTGTTTTCGATGAACCATTCCTGCAGCGACCGGTCATCATAGCTGTAAAGCAAGATACAGAATGCTCGCAGTCCATCGCGACCGGCCCTGCCGGCTTCCTGAAAATATTCTTCAACAGTTCCGGTTATGGCACTGTGAATCACAAAACGGATGTTGGCTTTATCAACGCCCAGACCAAAGGCATTGGTGGCTGCAATTACGTCCAGCGACCGGGAATGATCATCGTTCATAAATCGTTCCTGGATCGACTTTTTCTCACGCTCATCTCGTTTGGCATGAAAATATTCCGCCCGAACGCCGATAGCATTCAAAAACGAACTGATGTACTCGCAATCCCTTCTTTTGCCCGCATAAATAATTCCCTTGCCGCCGATAGATTTGACCAGGTGTTGAATCCAGAGCAACTTATCCTCATCACCTGTAACCGGGAATACAAAAAATTCCAGGCTCTCCCTGCCGATGCTGTGGAGAAATTCTTTAGCAGCAATGATATTTAGTTGTCGTTTGATATCTTTCCGCACCTCGGGAGTGGCTGTTGCTGTGAATGCAGCAACCTGGGGTCGTCCCAGGGCAACAATCGCCTCTTTCAGCGCCAGGTAGTCGGGTCGGAAATCATGTCCCCATTGCGAGATGCAGTGACTCTCATCTACCACAAATAAAGCGATCTGTACTGCTTTCAAAGTGAGCAGAAATGCCCGACTGCGAAACCGCTCTGGCGAGATATAGACCAGCTTGAATCGACCAGCCTTCAGTGCCTGAAGTCGATCCCGCTGTTCGTCTATTGTGACTGAGCTATTGATGAACGTCGCTTCTTTGAACCCTCTTGCGTGCAGCGAGTCCACCTGGTCTTTCATCAGAGCTACCAGCGGTGAAACCACGATGGTCACTCCATCCAGTAGCAGCGATGAAAGTTGATAACAGAGCGATTTTCCATATCCAGTGGGCATAATGCACAGAGCATCCTGCCTTGCCAGAATTGCCTCAATCACATCCAGTTGTCCCGGGCGGAATTCTGTTAGTTGAAATTTTGTTTGTAAGAGATTAAGAAGGTTGTCTATTTTAGACATGAATATTTGAAATGAGTTTGCTATGCGTTTACAGCACTAAAACGTTAGTCAAACGAAATTTTTAATTGATTTTTTTTTGAAACGCCCTGATCATTTCCGCTACTTCCCGTTTTTTCTGATGAGAAGTACCTTTATTAAACCAGGCTTCGACAAAAAAATAGGGAAAAATCTCGATCGCTTTATCAAAATAGGTAATGGCTTTATCATATTTACCTTTCAAACCACATACGACTCCCATGGCATATTGCACCATATAGATATCAGGATGTTTAGTATACAATTCAGAGATAATTCTCTCACCTGATGAGATGTTACCTCTCTCACCCATTGCGAGCGCCCGATCAAGCTTCTCATCAACTTCTGGATCGATTCTCATAATAAAATGTTTGGGTTTTTGTTTGCTTATTTTTGCTGTTGAGAACTGTTCTGCCTTTGTGTAAAAAATACATCCCTGGCATTCGGGTGTACGAGTTTTCGTACAGCAGATGGGACAGATAAGCGCGTTGTTATTCAGCTTACAAACACGTTTGCCCCTGGCAGTTGAGCAAATAATACACACGTTTTTTTCATTATTTTTCCTTAGTGCCAAGTTTGTTCTTTTTTGTCTACAGGATTGCTTTAAATCCGCTATTGTTACTACTGAAATATAGTACAATTTTTTATTAAAAATGTCAATAATTAAAATTGCTGGTTTTGATAAAGATTGTGTATTTATTGAAAATATTTTCCAGTTCAATAATCCCTGGTTGATGGCGCTGTCATATTTTCTAAGCCCTGTTCTGAAATCAACTTACGATAGGTAATTAAGCGGACTTTTTTCTGTTTCAAAATCTTTTTGAATTTTTTTGAACACAAGGCTGTTAACTCAGCATGTCGATGTCGGCTCATCTTCGGCGGACCAAACGGATTTAGGTCGACTAATGCGTTCATTTCTGGCGTTGCTAAGCCAATATGGAAAACCATCAATTGTTTTTTCCCTGGCTCAAGACGATTAATAATGGCGACCAAACTATCAGTTTTATTTTTGATAGGAATGCTATAAAGATTCTTCACATCGATTTCGCCAAAATAACGGGAAATGCCCAACTGGTATTTTTTTGCCAGGTTTTCGACAATGGATCGCAGCCCCGGTGTTTCAACGGCTGTTCCCATGTGATAATCCACATAGTCGATCCGCAGCCCGGACTGAATGGCTCGTTCGATCTGGGCACGAAGCTCCGGTTCGACTTCTTCAATTTTTGGATTGTTAGCAAAGAATTTTGCCCGAGACGGAAAGAAGTAACCGCAGCTATCGACCAGGCTGGGAACGGTTTCCTTGCCCAGAATTGGTCCCCAGCGATAATTCTTCCACTCGGCATTTAAAGTGAGGTGAACGCCAACTGAAATTTCAGGGTGGTTTTTTAAAATTTCGACTGCTTCCTGATACCAGGGACAGGCAAACATCACGGAAGCTGAAAAGGGCAATCCAGTCTGCATCAATTGTTTCGCTGCCATGTTCACAGCATGACACATGCCCAGGTCATCGCAGCGAATGAGCAGAACGGGATTTTCAGTTGTATTTCTGCTCATTCGCTTTTGAGTTGATCCACAGCCCAGGATTAAAACAAGGAAGATTGAGCAAACATATAAAGTAATTATTCTTTTCAATTTCATTTCTCCCAAAGATTTTTTTGATATAAATGTACAATTAATTAAACTGTATCCGAAAATGATTAAATTTTTGAACAGTTTTAATTTTTATTTGACATTTAAGGATTAAATTTGTATTATTAATAAAAGTGAGTAAGATCCTCAAGTTTCCCAGTATGTTCCTGGCAATCTGTTGGCTAAAACCCTTGGGAGTTCTTGAGGAGATCACTCTTTTGAAATATTATCTATTTTGAAAACACTAATTTTTTATACTGAAATTAAAAGGATTAAAAATGTTAATGACAGATATCGACGAAAAACAATTGCGTGAACAACTCATTGATAAAATAAAGCAATTGGATAAAAATCGTTTGATCGAAATTTATCAAATCATCGCCAGTTCTTTTGCTAACGATTTAATAGAACTGGTTGCAGATTCTGAAAATTCTGGCAGTGTTAATCCTACACCTATCAATGAAATCATACATGATCATCGTAAGAGGAATCCTTACCGATGAAAAAATATGTTATCGATACAAATGTTTTCATCGAATCCATCTCACCTAAAAGTCAATATCGTTTAATTTTTGCAAGTTTAATAGATGGGAAATTTGAACTTTGTATTTCTAACGAAATTTTACTCGAATATGAAGAAATTATTTCTAGAAAATATAGCTCAAAACATTTAGAGAGTTTTCTGGGTTTTATATCATTTTCACCTTATGTTTTATATTATCAGCCATCATACCGATTTCATCTGATTGAAACAGATCCTGACGATAATAAATTTGTCGATTGTGCAATTTGCTCTAACGCTGATGCGATTGTAACCAGCGATAAGCATTTCAATATTCTAAAAAAAATTGAATTCCCCAAAGTGAATGTTATATCACCAAAAGAATTGATGAAAGAGCTATTGCATAAAGAAATCATTTAATGTCCACCAAATCTTTCCAATACCGCAGCTTCCCCACACCCGACGCATCAGGACTGCCATCAAATGCCAACCCAAACAACGCCGGTTTGGGATCGAGCAGCCATTTGTCTTTGTATTTAATTTTGGTCAGGTTTACAGCAGTGTACGCTAACTTGCTCCCATCTTTTACTGCAAAAAGAAAATCGCCGTTCGTTTCAATATCACCATATTTAATTCTGCCAGATTCATAAGTATATTTCGGTCGTCGCCAATCACGGACCATATCCATACGGAGATCACGTTTCGCACCAACTATGATCTGTTTGTTTCCATCTTGAATTTCAATTGCCAGCCCGGTTTCTTCAGGATCGGTATTTATTAATTTAATTTTATCGAGCCATTTTTCAGGAGTCTCATTGGCTGGATGTGGAATTAAAACGGTGATGAATCCGATATGTTGTCCCAGCTCAAAATGCTGTCCGGTCATTTGATAGATAACCAATTCATCCTGGTAATAGCGTTTTTCTGTTTCAACACCTTCCCGGCGATACTGTGTTTTGGGAAACATGATTAGCAGATTTTCATCTGTCGGCAGAGCCAAATTTCGGAGTGAATCATAAAAGGTATCGTACCAATGATCGCCTTGTGCAACGATTTTCCGGGTATGCCATAAATTGGCAGCCGTAAAAAATTCTTCAACCCTGGCTTTGAAAATATCGAATATCACAAATAATTCGGGATTTTTCACATAAGTGATAACCCGATCCCATTCGTAGCCGAGATTAACATCAATCAGGCGTGTTCGGCTGTAATCAAATTCTGGCAGAGCAATAAAATCAACTTTTTGAGTTCGCACACGACGATAAGACCCAGCATTGTGGAGAAAATCAAGCAAGGATTGACCAGGCACTGCATCCCGCATCTGGTAGCGATACTCGCCCTGTCGCTGTCCCATCCAGATTTTTTCCTGGCGGATACAGAGCCGATTGTGAAAATAATCCTGGCGATAAGCGCCAAAAGGACCACTGGGCATGTAATTACGATAGCCGCCGTCATGAAGCAATATTGAACCATTTTTCATTAACA
>CBFDBN010000263.1:0-5858 GCA_965603055.1 uncultured bacterium
TTAGATACTTGATGCTACATAATCATAATTAAACCTTCAACCTCTCCTTACACCTTTTCACAATTCACTTTCAACTTTTGCCATCTCAATTACCCAATTACCCAGTTACCTAATCACCCAATTCAAGCCGCCCTCTTTTCCTTTGTCTCTACAATAATTTTATTAACAATCTCCTGCATCGCCTCTCCTGCAGGCTCTTTCGCATAATCATAAATGTAAGCAAATCCATCATCGCCGCTGTCCACAATCTTCGGATCTATGGGTATTCTGCCCAGGAATGGTATAGCCATTGATTTTGCGGCTCGCTCACCGCCACCAACTTTAAACAGGTCGATTGGTTTACTGCAATGGGGACAGTTGAATCCACTCATGTTTTCAATGATTCCAAGAATTGGGATTTTTAACGCTTGTGAAAAGCGAACTGTTTTGCGGGAATCAATCAAAGCGACATCCTGTGGCGTGGTCACGATCACCGAACCATCTGCCTCAGGAATCAACTGGCAGACGCTCAACGGTTCATCGCCTGTACCAGGGGGAGAATCGATAACCAAATAGTCCAGTTCACCCCATTCAATATCGCCGAGGAACTGTTTAATTGCTCCCATCTTGAGCGGACCACGCCAAATCACAGGTGCATCAGCATCCTGCAGCAGCGACGCCATGGTAATCACTTTAATCCCTTTCACCTCGATGGGTATTAGCCCAGGGCCTTTTTCCGAAGGTTGCACAAACTGTCCTTCAATGCCCAGCATCTTGCCGAGCGATGGTCCATGAATATCGGTATCCATTATCCCAACTCTAAAACCATTCGCAGCAAGACCAAAGGCTAAATTGGTAGCCACGGTGCTTTTTCCCACGCCGCCCTTGCCGCTCATAATGATTACTTTATGTTTAATTTGTGCCATATTTTCACGAATAGCAGTGTCTAATAATTGTTGCTGTTGCTTGCGATCTTCAGGCATGTTTCCTTTGTTCATTATCCAATCTCCATGATTTATTTTTTTGATTAATATTATTGACAATATTCATTTACTTTTATGTCGAATTAACAGCCAAGTGGTCAGGTGATTAGGTGATTGGGTAAATGGGTAATTATTACCCAAAAACCTTATTACCCAATTAACTAATTACCCAATTACCCATCTTGCTCCAACTTCCTTCACAAACCATTTCAAAAGTTAAAGATTCCCCTCAAACATCAACGCTAATAATCGTCTCCCCACACTTTTCAAAAACAGCAGGCTGATATCCCTTATTTTGAAACCAGACTTTGATCTCCTCAATCGACCAGCCAACAATCACGTGTTCTCTACCTTCTTCACGATGCACTGCGGCGACCGCCTGTTGTCCCTGTTCATTCAAATCTGAAATAATAATTTTTCCAGGCGATTTACAAACCCGTAGCATCTCATTCAGCACCAATTGGGGATGGATCAGGTGATGAAATAGCGTCGCTGAAACCACTGCATCATAAGTTTGCGACTCAAATTTCAACTGTCTGGCATCCTGAATTTGCAAGTCGATTCGATCAATCACATCAAAGAAAATCGCATTCAACCTGGCGTAATAAATTTCCTCATCAGAAATATCAATTGCTGTACAATCCCTTCCCGATTTGGCAATAGCCAACGCTAGATGTCCTTTGCCACACCCGACATCCAAAACTTTGGAACCGTTGGGAAAATCGGATAGCAGTTGCGCCATTTTATCTCTTATCGCCACAATATCATAGCCCTCTGATCGATATTGTTCCAGCCGAACCACATATTTTCGGTGATTTTCTTTCAGCAAATAATCTGCAATGGCGGCACGCAAGCCCTGAACGCCCAAAAGGGAACAATGCTGTTTTTGTTCAGGAATGCCACCCAGTACACTGATCACATCGTCGTCGGTTATTTTCGTGGCTTCCTTGATAGACTTCCCAATGGCTAATTCCGACACCACGCTGGTCGTGGAGATCGCTCCCCAACAACCGAATACCTTATATTTAAAATCAATGATGGTTTCGTTTTCAATACAAATCCACAATTTAATAAAGTCCCCGCAAGTGGGGTCACCGATTTTCGCATAGCCATCAGCATTTTCAATTTCGCCAATATTTCTGGGATTGAGAAAATGATCTAAAATCTTCTGGTTGATTTCCGACGTTGCTTGTTCCATAATCCTTTAATCTATAAAAAATTTCCTGTCATTTGGAATGGCGATCAATAGCCGATCTCGACTGATATTGCCATGCTTTCTGCTTTCTTCGCAGCCAAATGAAAAGACGGGATAATTCTCGTTAAAACATTCGACTATACAGGAAATACAATCCAATGAAATCGGGGAGAGCCGATACAACGGAAGTTTACCAGTTTTAAAATACCACTCTTTAAATATAGGCGTCACTGCTCCTGGTTGAATGAAACCTGCAAAAACATCCGCTTCATATCCATTGACAGTGATCGATTTGATTTTCTTTTGTAAAGGTTTAATGTCCGAAATAATTTTATCAGCAATATTTTTATCAATATTTTCAATTGAAAATTCCATATCGTTTA
Source organism: uncultured bacterium (assembly GCA_965603055.1). GTDB lineage: Bacteria > Zhuqueibacterota > Zhuqueibacteria > Thermofontimicrobiales > Thermofontimicrobiaceae > CBFDBN01. Next base: position 2,541 of record CBFDBN010000263.1, read on the forward strand.
AATTCAGTTTGTCTTCCCAGCCAAGTAAATAGTGTATATTTTTGGAGTTAAAATTTTTGGTGGTTAAAACCAAAGGTGAATTTATAATTGACATGGACAGGGCATCGCAAAACGATATTTGTTCATCAATCGTCGCTTCTTTTTCTTCCTCCGAAAATTTGATACCGATCCAATGAATGCTGGCAAATTTTTTTAATCTTTCCTTCATCTATCCTCCATATCGTTTTGCATTTAATCGATTAAAATTTATAATACAGATAAAATTACCCGAAGGCAAAAAAACTTCAGAATTAATAACTTGCCCCAGCCGTTGACTCATTTTCATATCGCTTTCCTTTTGAATTGATCAATATACCATCTAAGTGATCAATTTCATGTTGAAACACACGGGCAAGCAAATTACTCACCAATACACATATTTCTTTGCCTTCAGGATTTAAGCCCTGTAAAACAACTTCCTTTGCCCGATTGACCTCATAATGCTCATTCGGGATGCTCAAGCAGCCTTCAACATCGGATTGCTTGCCATTCTGCCAGGTTACCTGGGGATTCACGACCTGGTATAATCGGCTATTTGCCATCACGGTAATCAACCGTTGCGAAATCCCGATCTGCGGCGCTGCCAATCCAATTCCTTTGTGCGCCACCATAATCCTGACCATTTCATCCAGCGTGTCTCGGCTGGTTTGATCGATTTCTTCAACAGGTTGAGATTTTGCCAGGAGAATCGGATTGGGATAAATGATTATTCTTTTGTCCATTACAACTTTTTCTTTTCTATTTCGATTTTTGTGTGGGATAAACGAAAAAAATTCAAATAATAAAAAACAAATCAATGTCATTAAGTTAAGAAAAATTTATAAGTACTGCATGTCATTCCTGCGGATGCAGGAATCTCCTAACTTAATAGGAAACTGATAGTTAATGCGATGAATTTAGAGATTCCTGAATTCCGCTTCGCTCCATCAGGAATGACATATTCGCTTAACTAAATGGCATTGAAAAACAAATTACAAATAAATCTCAAAGCCAAAATTACAAATCTCCAAACTGGATTTTCATAAATTCTAAAACAAACAGATCGGGACTTTGAAAAACAGGTTTGGAAATTTGAATATTGATTATTGTTTTTTATTTGTTTTATGAATTTTGTTATTTGTTTTTTTTATCGCCCGCCAAAAACAATCTCAAGTTTTAAAAATTATTGCTGCTGCACGAATTTTTCCACCACTTCTTTAACCGTACCTCCCGTCATCGTAACAACTTTGATCCCTGCCGCATCCAGTGCCTGCTGGGCATTCACACCAACGCTTCCCGTGATGAGCACTTCAGCGCCATGTTTGGCAATTTCTCTTGCTGCCGATGGTCCTGCTCCACCTGATGCAGCAGCGCTTGGATTAAAAACAGCGTTAAACCGCATGGTCTCTGAATCAACGATGACGAAATATTCACATCGTCCGAAGCGTTCATCCATTTGAGCGGTTAAGGAACCGCCTTTTGCACTTACTGCAATTTTCATTTTATTGTCCTGTATTATTCGAATATTTTTAAGATTCAAGCGAAACATCCCCCTTGCCCCCCTTCAAAGGGGGGAATCTTTAAAAGTCCCCCTTTGAAGGGGGATTCAGGGGGATGTTAAGTGGCTTGAATAAAGTAGATATTTAAATACTATTTGTTATGTAATAATTCTCCACTAATCGAAAGCCATTTCAGTCTTCCAGACCTCCCATACTTTTCCTACCAAATCTGGTCCTGGTTTCAGCGTCATCTTGCCTGGCTTCCAGCCTGAGGGTGTGGCTTCCGTGCCTTTACTGTTCCTTACGAGTTGAAATGCTTGTATTTGCCTCAATGATTCATTTACATTTCTTCCCACTGGGGGAGTGAGAACCTCAAAACCTTGAACCACGCCATCTGGATCAATGATAAACCGTCCCCTGGTTTCTACGCCAGCATTATCATCATAAATACCGTAAACCGTACCTACTTTTCCGCCTGCATCCGACATCATCGGAAATGGAACGCCTCCTGAAACCATTTTAGAGAGCTCATGATCGTTCCACATTTTATGGACAAACACACTATCGATACTCATCGATAAAACTTCGACACCGAGTTTCTGGAATTCACCGTATTTTTCAGCAACTGCTGAAACCTCGGTGGCTCAAACAAAGGTAAAATCGCCAGGATAGAAACACAATACTACCCATTTCCCAAGATGATCTGATAATTTAATATTTACAAATTTCCCCTTATGATAGGCAGGGGCAACAAAATCTGGGGCTTTTTGTCCGACTTTAATCATAGTGGATACCTCCTTGATAATGTTTTCTTTGGCTTCTGTTTTTTCTGGTGTCGGTTCACCGACGGGTCCCCCTGTTGGGCGAGCACAACCAACTTCGACTTCTTCTTCCATAAGCGTTTCTCCTATTGGTTATATGGTTTTAAAAGGTACGGTTGGTGATTTATATTTACATTTTATTATTGCTATTTACCACCTTCACTAATCAGGTTGACAACATCGATAGGTCTCATATTATGCTTCGATGCGATAGTTTTCAACTGATCATCCTTCGACGCTGTCATTCCATTTGCTGCCAAGTTTTTCAAAACGACCTCGACATCTTTATTCAACTCTTCACAAACCTGCTGTAAACTTTTTCTGCCCCAACCGCTTGATCCCTGACCCTGCCTGCTTTTGCCAGGTGTTTTTAGCAGGTTATAAATTTCCGCTGGACTTATCTCATTTCGCTTGGCGATATCTTTTATTTTGTCTTCTGAATTATCAAATTCCCATCCCTGTTGATTAAACCGCTGCTGGAAGTTTTGTAATGAGATGTCAAACTGCTCACAAAATTCAGCCACGGTAAGGTCTTCGGCATGAGGGATCGGCGGCTGAGCCTGCGCCTGCTCTGCCCAATAGTTTTTGATGTTGTCGTTCCATTTGATGATGGTTCGAAACGGCTCGATATTATAAATCGTCGCCACAATAATAAAAATTGAAATAATAAACGATATGAGCAATTCATATTTTAGATTGAATGCCATCTCAGCTTTCTTTTTGATATACCTGAGCAGGACTTTCCAATTGTAATATAAATGCAATATTGCAATAATAAAAAGTATCAAAGAAGAGTTTATGTGCAATGCGCTCCACATCTCTTTGTCCAGCCCCCAAAACGTCCAGTGCGTCCAGTGGGCAATTTTTCCTTGTGGCGGAAAATAAAGGACAATCCCTGAAATCAACGAGATCAGAAAAGAAAAAAACATTAAAAGCGAAGTAAATCCTCTGAACTTGAATTTGAATTTTGGCATAAATTT
>CBFDBN010000264.1:0-5816 GCA_965603055.1 uncultured bacterium
AATTGAACTTTTGCATTACCATTTCCATCGGTCGAACAAAATTCAGGAATGATCCCAGCAGAGGTGGAGAATTTGATTTCCGCCCCTTGAATGGGCGTATTTTTATTAGATAATAAATTAGCAACAATTTCAATAGTACTCTCACCATCTGCTGGGACCTGTAGCGCTTTTGGAGTCAGGGTTAGTTTTGGAGTCAAATAGTTAATGGCAAACGTTTTTGTTAATTTGTTCCCATACTCAACCGATAAAGTATCCGGTCCGGGTTGATCATCGGCGATTAAAAAGAATTCCCCTAATCCACGATCATCAGTAAAAGTGCCACCATCTATTATTCCATGTTTTACAAAAGCGTGTAGTTCTGCATTTTTTATTGCTTTTTGACTTGTTGTCTCGCGAAGTTTAACATTTATTTTTGCCTTTGAAAGCCCATCTGCAGGAAGAATTGTTTCATCGATTTCAGCCTGAAATGTAACACCCAAAAATTTAACATAAATAGTTGCGTTGTTATCTTGCTGTTGATCTGCTTTTGTTAAAATTTTATCTTTGTTTTTTTGCGATTCTAAATCTGGTGTTGATAGAGAGATTATAAAGGAACTTCCTGTACTTTTACTCAATGGCGAAAAAGTTGTATCTACAACAGTCGCCTTTACTTCAGCGACCAGGTCTGTTTCGCTGACAGCGCTGGTCAGGATCACTTCGGCATTGCCGCTATTATTTGTAATACCATACTGCTCAATGCTTCCAGCAGAGGTTTCAAAATGGACTCTTATTCCAGATGCGCTGGAGCCATCGTTTTTATTTTGGACATTGACAACGATTCGGGTCGTAGAAATTCCATTTGCCAGAATTTCCGGTTCTTCTGCAGTTGCGGATTGGATATCATGATCTTTGGAACCAATGACCCCATTCCCACCATCTTCACAATTCATTATCGATAGGCAACTCAAAATAACAACGATCAAAGCGATATATTTTATCATGCAAATACCTCATTTATTTTTCCGTAAGCTTCTTACTTTCTGATCAAACTCACGTTTTCGTTCTAATAAATAATTTCTCTCTAAGATCTTTGACTTTAATCTGCTGACTAAATTAGGAACAATTTCAGCTTTTATCAAGATGATGAGTTCTTTTTTCATGATCTGTTGGGAATTAAAGCCAAACAGGTAGCGCAAGCCAAAGAACCACCAGGGCAGGTCTTTTAAAACTGGAACGCCCTTCCGAACATAGGATTGCTCATTAGATAACAATCCTGCCATCGCGGTTTCCTCACCGTTCAACAGCAAAACCTGGGTTCGACCTTCAGTTACCTTTTTGATAACATTAACCGCTCCCGGCAAAACATCACTCTTTTCTGCCTCTATTTCTAAGTGAATAAATGATAGTTTACCCTGCGTAATAATCCTGGGCAAAACGGTCAATATGGTTCCTGATTCATATTGTTCATAACGTGTATTTCCGGCAAAATCTCTTGTTGTCAGGAAGAAATTTTTTCCAACTTTTATTTTCCCTTCTTCGCCTTCCATTATTCTTATTTGAGGAGTGGCAATAACCTGGCCTTTGTTGGAGCTTTGAAAGGCTTTGATTATGGTGGTGACTTCGTATGTATCATTAGCGTATCCGCCTAGAACAGAAAAAATATCGTCTCCTACCGATCTTGCCGAATTTGAAAAAACTTGCAGTTTGACTTTCCCGTTTTTGATCGTGCTCCAGTCTATTCCCACTTCAGACAGCGCCTGTTGATCTGCTTCGAAAAAAATGGCTTTTATCTCGATCTCCCTGGTCGTAAAATTAATTTTCTCCTCTAACTCCTGCGTGCCTTTTTGCTTAGTCATTCCTTCAATTTCATAATGGCGGGGATGGTCGACATATTTGAGCAAATTAGACCGTAAGATATACTCCAGAGCTCTTTTCCAGTGCATATTGTCCACGTCGACACCGATCTTCCCCCTATGCTCCCCGGGATCAATAAGCATTTTGTTTTCATATTTGGTGCTAAGTTGATTTATAATCTCCAATGCTGCATCCATGGTAATGTCTCGACTTAACGAGATGAATTCTTCTGGATTGTATTCTCGGGGAATGTTTTCCTGAGCTTTTAATGAAGATAAGCTCATCAATAAAATAAAGCTAAAAAAATAAACATCTTTCCCCACATATCCAGGTAATAATTTTTGTATAATTTTCATCGCTTAACCCAATTTTATTTTTTATACCCTAATCCCAAAGTCACAGTCCTATTCCCCAGGACAAACTCGACTTCGCTTTTCTTTTGATTGATTTTTATTAAAGAACCGGAGCGAACTTTGTCCCCAACTTTTAAAGTGATTAACTTATTTCTCTTATCCTTTATATAGACACGTCCGTTAGCAACTGCTTGCAAAGTTGCCGTTTCGATATCAACAAGTCCTTTATCAACGGATTTCGGCTTAACTTTAGGTGTCTCTCTTCGAAACATATTAGCTGGTTGTCTTGACGGTGCAGGACGATTTACCGGTTTAAATGCATCATGAAACATTATGTTTTGGGCTAAAGGTTTCATAGCATCAAAACTAAATTCTTGCTGCCCTACCAATTTCTGCTTTAACGAAAATCCCTTAATTTCCATTTTAAAATCGATTTGATTTCTGTCATCACGACCCTGGTTTACCGAGAAAGATTCGATCTGGTATAATAACGGATTTTCAGTGAGAAACCATATTAATCGAAACAGATCATGATAGGATCCTTCACCACTCAGAAGAAAGATAAATGTAACCATGTCTCCATTGTCAGTTACGTTTTTTAATACGAAATCAAATTCAAGAGCAAAATTGTGATGGTTAACCAACCAGTTGAGATATTCCAATGAAAATGAAGGCTCCTCGGCAGCAATAATCTGTTTTGGAGAAAAATCCCATTTTTCTTTTAAAATTCGATATTGGTTTTGTACACCTTCAAGGGTTTTGATAATTTCAAGGGAACCATCCAATTGTTGAGATAGCTCTTTTTGTTTCACTTTCAACTGTTTTGTTTTCTTATTTTCCTGGGAATGCCAGAAAATCCCAATGACTAACAGAATGATCCAGACGATTCCAATTGTAATACTATTTCTTCTTGCGTACATAGCTCTAACAGTAGTTAATTGTTATATATCTAATTATGGTTAATTTGTAAATTGATTCCATCGCTGCGAGCGATGGAATCAGTTGCTCTTTAGTTAAAAATTATCTCATTTATTTATTTCGACAATATTATATTTTCTCGGTACGATAGCGGAAAGTTTTTTGATTTTTTCTGCCGCTTCGCCATAACTGGAAAAGTCGCCATAACACACCCAGTAAGGAATTTCCTGACTTGAGTTTGGCAATGTTGTTATATAAGTCTCAATGCTTTTAGATCGATAGAATTGAACATCTTTCCTGGCAGTAAATTTTGTTACGTGAGCGCTCACGCTAATTGTATACTTCCTTGAATTCGATTCAACTACTGTCAATGTTTTCTCATCATGCTTATCTTCATTTAGGACCATAGTATGATCGGCTTTTTTGATAAGCTGACTGCTCGAGTTTTTTATTGATGAAAAGGATTCAGTTTTCAAGTTTGAAGCTATCGGTTTCATAAAGTCATCTTCTGAAATTTTTATAATATGGCGTTTTCCTGGGATCGATGTGTTTAACCTTTTTAGCTCATTTTCGGCTTCATCATAATTATTAAAATCGCCTACACAAACCCAATAGGGGATTTCTCGACTTGAATTTGGCAATGTTGTTATATAAGAGTCAAAACCATTTGATCGATAGTATTCAACATCTTTCATTGCTGTGAATTTATTGGCGTGGGCATTAACTGTAATAATAAATCGTGAACCATTATTCAGAAGATTCTCGTTTTCTTTTTTAACACTATCATTCTTATAACCAGCGAAATCTGTTTTCTTCTCAATGTTGAGCGGTTGTTTTCTTTCCCTTTTAACGATTTTCTGATTACTTTTATTTTGTGCTTCGTTAGAAGCAAATTGTAACTTATTGGTCGTATCATCATTTTTGTTTTTTATCGTATTGCCTGATGTTGGTGGTGATGTGATAGTTATGGCTTCCCTGGCAGCACCCATATTTTCTTCTGCAACAATGGATTGAGTTACCTTTGTAGAAGTACCCCATTCCGATGTGTTCTTTGTTACGAGTTTTGTCTCGTTTGCCTTTGCTTTTAATGGTGGCGGTGACTCCATCTCAAATTTATTTTCAGAATCGGGACGAAACGGTTCCTGGTTCCAATCAACCTCCATTTCAAACGAAAAGAGGCGTTGGTTTCCAGCTTTTGATCTGGTTAATTTATTTATTCTGGCATTGCCCAGTTCTTCTGAAATTTTAGGAATATCTCCTCTTTTTAAAGACATCCCTTTGATCAATATCCCATTTTTCGTATTTTTAACTTCTTCGATCCAAACAGATTTTATTTTTGAGACGCTAAGATTTAATCTATCCAGAAATCTTAACAGTCGATCTGAACCATAGCTCAAACTGTCTGAAAGCACCAGGCGTTTCGTAATTTTACCAATTTGATCTTCAAGCTCGTGAACCTTTCTGACAGTTTCTTCACTGCTATTAATTCGCTCGACTAATTCTTGATTTTTAGTTTTTAAAGAACTGACTTCAATCTTTTTGGCTGTAATTTTCCACGTTAAAATAAATGCTGAAATCCCCAGTAAGACCAGGATTAAATATCCAGCAAGAGGTAGGCTAAGAACTTTCTGGCGTTCAATTATTTGAGAAGGTAATAGATTGGTGGGGATAAAACCTTTCTCTTTTTTTTGTATGACCTTCCATGCTGAGGAAATGGGTATCGCATAATCGGATAGGTCCTCGCGACTAAATTGAGAAGAAAGGTTCTCTGCTAATGGTTGAGATATGATAAAGCCAACTTTAGCATCTGGAAACTTCTTCCCGAAAAATGTTTTCGCTGCGTTCGTGCTGGCTTTCCCGGCAAGTAAAACATTATTTGCTTCTGGTATATTTAAATTGTCAAGCTCATAGATGATTTTACTGTAAACAATGCTGAAAATATCTGGATTGAAACTTTCTGGTATAATGGGCGAAGCGGTCAATAAATCCTCACCTTTCATAAAGATAATGCGGCTGAATTCCGTTTCAATCTCAACAATTACTGTTATTTTTGATTCATCACGAAAATCATAGCTGTTTCTTGCCAGATTAACCAAGGAAACCTCATTTGGATCCATTAAGGAAAGCACTAAATTTCCTTTAAAGAATGTATTGAGCTGTTCCAGAATATCGAGAATCGGAGGTTCTTTGATTTCACAGGAGACATTGCATAGCGTCCCATCTTTTCGAGTGATGACAGAAACATTATCGATCGCATTAAATCCCTGTTTCCAGTTCTCGATTTTTTTCCGTAATGTTCCCTTAAATTCATTTTTATTATAATCAAGATGCGTATCCAGTTCTTGAAAACTGACGCGTGAAGGCGGGACGTTAAAAGCAACTTTGATTCTTCTGCCAGAATATTTGCGTAATAGCGAATAAAGGACGTCTACATTTTCGCGCAGGCTTGATTCTTTCTCAGAAGAGGCTTTACTTTCCAAAGGATTCTTTTGAGAAAAAATATCTTCTTCGTTCTGAATATAAGAGGGTGCTGCCTCCTCTTCGGCTTTTTTCCTCAGTTCATGTTCCATATCACTGGTCAGAACAGCGCTCTCCAAATAATCCACCGCCAACCGGTCTTTATCACGATGTACGTGCGCAATTTTTACCTCACGCCCGTTAATTGCTATTCCGACTGCTTCGTTACTCATAATTCAAACTCATTAAAGTTAA
>CBFDBN010000265.1:0-5814 GCA_965603055.1 uncultured bacterium
GTTTTCACAAAAGGATCATCGGTAGAGAATTCATCTATGAGAAAAGGATGTGGTTCAATTCTTAAATCCACCTTGCGTCGTAATTTCATTAGTAAGAGTTGGTCATCTATCACATCTCCTGAAAAATCATTAGAAACAATTGCCAGGTCTATGTCGCTATCTTTTTTGTAATTTTCTTGAGCATAAGAACCATAAAGATAGACTTTGGCATAATTCAAATCATTTTCTCTTAGGATTCTAAGGTATTGATGAATTATTTGGTAAATTCGTTTTTTATCTGTTTTTTTATCCATAATCTGATTTCCTTAATCTTATCTAAAAATATAAATATATAATTTGGTATAATCAAGTAAAATTTATCATTGCTAAACCTAACAGGTTTTGTGTAATGATCTTGATATATTGAGATCATTTTTCATTTATGATTTAAAAAAAAATTTTTACTATATTGTAAATGAATTTCAATCAAATCTCGTCTTAAATAGTGAACGCCAAATTTAGTATGCCAATTCAGAGCCATGAAATGCCAGATGCCATAAAGTCATTAATCAAAAAAGCGAAAAAAGGAGACAAAAAATCCTTCGGAAAATTGGTGAAGATGCACCAGCAAAGCATTTTATACCTGGCCTACGACCTGGTTGGAAATTATGAAGATGCTAAAGATCTGGCGCAGGAAGTATTTATTAGAGCGTTTGAAAAAATAAATCAATTCGAAGAACGTTCTCAATTTTCCACCTGGCTGAATCGGATAACCGTCAATCTTGCAATTGATCATCGACGAAAAAATAAGAAAAATCCGAGACAATCCATAGGAGATAATTTTGATCAGATTCATCACAGTGAAATTTTGGATGGATTTAATAATCAGGATTCACCTGAAAAAGCAATTGAATTCAGTGAAAATAGAACTGTACTGGAGCAAGCCCTGAACAAGCTTTCAGAGAATCAAAGAACTGTTGTCGCATTAAAGTACTTTCATCAGAATTCAACAAAAGAAATTGCAGAGACTATGAATATTGCTGAAAATACTGTTCGCATCCATTTATTCCGAGCAATGAAAAATCTCAAAAATATCTTAAAGGAATATCAAAATAGTTAAGGATTCAAAATGGAAAATTGTAAATTTGAAAAAAAATTGGTTGATTATTTGAATGGAGATTTGCCCGAATCGAGCCATGCTGAAATGGAACAGCATTTAAGAGCGTGCCAGATATGTTCCGATCAGTTACAGGAAATGAAAACCATTCATTCCATGCTTTTGGAAAGAAGACGACCAGAACCAACACTCGATCTTGCTAACCAATATGACCAAGAACTGAACGAATTATTTGAACCAAAATTGAGATTTAAGAAAATAAAAGAACGATTCGATACTATTCGAGATTTGTTTAACAATCTTTCACCGTTAGGGATTCGCTTAGCAGGAGTTGTTGCAATTTTAGCTGTCGGCATCTTTATCGGAAAAATGATTGTTAAACCTGCTCAAAAATCTGAACAAATCATGATTGAACCAATGATTGTAAATTTATTGGAAAATCAATCAGAACTAAAAATAATGAACAGTTATTTTTCCGATTCAGAAGTTTTACTGCTTGAAATATTGAACAGCAATTTGAGAGAGGAATTGAACGATCAAAGTTTTTTCCTGAGTAAAGAGATAGCTCAAAAGCTATTAATGCAGACATTTTTGATCCATGAGGTTGCTTTAAAACTTAACAATAAACCGATACTGAATTTTCTATCTAACTTAGAATTTTTACTCTATGATATTGCTAATTCAAATGAAAATGAAATCGTTCTGAAGATACTTGAAATTCAAGGCATGATAAATGAATTAAATTTGCTCGAAAAAACCAGGCTTTTCCAGGAATTATTTAATAGCAAAACAATTCAGCATATCTAATTTTCAACCACAAGATACAAAGAAATGAAAAACTTAGAGGTTAGTTAGAATTTAGCTTTAAATTAATAATCATAAAATTCAATTCAAACTTTCATATTATACAAGACTTTTAGCTCAAACTGATTCCATCACTCCGAGTGATGGAATCAGTAAAATAAAAACTAACTGGAGAATTAAGCCATGATACGAAAATATATTTTTCTAAATTTAACAGTTTTCCTGCTGTTAAGTTGGGGAGTAAACAGCTACTCTTTTGAGTATCAAAATGCTGATGTAAAACTTTACAACAAAGCCAAAAAGGAGTTCTTGAAACAGAATTGGGACGATGCTATCGAATTGTTTCAAAAGCTCATTGATGAATTTCCTAACAGCAACTATCAGGATGACGCTCATTTTTGGCTTGGTTACTGTTTAGAGAGAAAAACGGGAGAAGAAATGGAAGCGTTTTTAGCTTTCGACAAGCTCATTAAAGATTTTCCCAACAGTCCATGGGTCGATGATGCCATTGTCCATCAGATTTCGCTGGCGGAACACTTTGCGAGCAAAGGAAAAGATCAGTACCTTAGTTTTCTCAGTGATAAATTAAATAAAGATGAACAGATCAAACAGCAGGCTGCCATTGCTTTGGGTAGATTGGGGGATAAACGTGCTTTACCTGTTCTGAAAACAATGAAAGATGATGAGACTTTAGGTTCGTTAGCTAAATCTCTGATTGAGGGGATCGAATCTGGAAAGGTAGCAGTAGCAAAATTGCCTGATAAAACCGAGCAACCGACTGATCTGGAAATCTTGCGGATTAAACCTGAAGATAAAATTGAAGAAAGTAAAGAAAGACGAGATTTGCTCTTTTTTCCGTCAAAACGATACAAACAATATCGAGCTATGCTCAGAACAGACGATAACTGGACAAAGCCACAATTAATGGATTTTGGAATGTGGCAGATTTTACATCCTGATATGTTTGAAGAATACTATAAATTAGATAATTACGACCAAAAAGAATGGTACCGAAAATTCTGGAAGCGGCTCGATCCAACCCCAACCACAGAAACAAATGAAGCTGAGGAGGAATTCATCAGTCGAGTCAATTATGCCCGTGCTCATTTTTCTGATTTCTGGAATTATCGACATTTCAGGTATTTGAGGGATCAATATATTCGTGAGGGTTGGCACCATGCTCCCTGGGATGCTCGGGGTGAGATTTATATTAAATATGGAGAACCTGACTTTCAAACCATTGCTGGCTTTCACCAGGAAGAGTGGACATATTGGAGATATAATGTTGATTTTGTGATCAATCAGTACATGACGAATGTTTATGGGAACGCAATCTATGCTGGCCCAATGAGCCGCTTCATCCATCGTGAATTATTTGGTTATGTGGATACACATTTTATTTTTAATCCAGAATTCAAGTTTCATTATGATTACAAAGCAAATCCTATAAAAGGTTTCAAACTCGAAATGGAAGATTCTACATTACACAGGGCTGGTTCGGTTGCTTTTAATTATTACATAAAAAATGATGAGCTAAAAATCATTGAAGCGAATAATCGCTATCTGATCACATATTTGATTGAATATGTAGTTTATGATGAGGATATTCGAGAGGTTAAGCGGAATAGTCAAATCGTTGAATTTGAAAAACAAAATCGGAAAGCGTTAAAGAAAGAGAAATATATTAAAGGGAATATTAAATTTGATATTGATCCTGGTGAATACATGCTGACGTTAAGGATTGATGACCAGAATTCGGATAAGCTGGGAATTTATGTGGAGGATTTTTTAGTGAAGAAATGATTATTTTTGATGGATAGCAAAATAACAAAGGATGTTTCCAATAGCTTTCACCACAGGAAATAAAACTATTAGAAATGAGTTCTTTATTAGATCCGTAGTTGTTCTATCAATCATGGAAAAAAAATCATTTTTTCATCCGAGCTTCCACCGATCTGGCGTGACCTTCCAATCCTTCCATTCGGCCAAGATCGATTGCGGTTTGGTCAATAGCTGATAGTCCTTCATTAGTAACTTCCAGCGTGGTTTGAAATTTTAAGAAATCTTTTACACTCAGACCGCCGGTATACCGGGCGCAACCGTTGGTTGGCAGGGTATGATTCAAGCCGCTGCTGTAATCGCCCAATGCTTCGGCTGAAAAGGAACCGATGAACAGCGAGCCGTAGTTGTGTAATCGCTCAGCAAAATCATCAGCATATTCAAGCTGAAGTTCCAGGTGTTCGGGGGCTTTTTTATTGGCAATGTCAAAAGCATCATCTATCATATCCACCAGAATGATTATGCCGTTATTGTTCAACGACTGCCGGGCAATATCAGCCGTTGGCAAGTTTAGCAACTGTTTTTCAATTTGTTGATTTACCCGGTCGGCTAATTCCGGGGAAAAGGTAATTAAAATAGGGATGGCATTGACGTCATGCTCTGCCTGAGCCAGCAGGTCAGCGGCGATAAAAGCCGGGTTGGCAGAATCGTCAGCAATGATCATTAATTCGGTTGGTCCAGCAATGAAATCGATGCCCACCGCTCCGTAAACCAGTTTTTTAGCTGCTGCCACAAATTGATTTCCCGGGCCAACAATTTTATCCACCCTTTTAATCGTTTCTGTGCCATAAGCCATGGCAGCAATGCCCTGAACCCCGCCGATACGATAAATTTCTTCCACCTGGCAGATATCAGCCGCCACTAAAATAGCGGGATGAATCGAACCATTGTGAGTTGGGGGCGAAAAGACCGCAATCTCTTTTACACCAGCCACCCGGGCAGGAATGCAACACATCAGTACCGTTGAAGGCAATGGATAACTGCCGCCTGGTGTGTAAACACCAACCCGCTCAATTGGAATCACTCGCTGGCTGGTGACTACGCCGGGCAGAATTTCGTAATCAAAATCTGTTAATTGTTCTCGCTGTTTGGAAGCAAACCACTCGATATTTGAGGCAGCAAGCTGTAGCGAGGCAGTCATTTCATTATCGAACTGGTGATAAGCCTGTTCAATGTCTAAGGCAGAAAGTTTAAACTGTTCCAGTTCAACGCCATCAAATTTCAAAGTATATTTTTTAATCGCCCGGTCACCGGTTCGGCGCACTTCCGAAATGATGTTCTGAACTGCCCCGATTTCTTCAAGCTCTTTGTATTCAAAGAAATCTTCGCTTAATTCATCATGTCGAATTATTTTCACCCTTTCCTTCGCCTCCTCAATTCATTCAAGACTTCACTGATTTCCACACCGCTTTTTGCCAGCAGTACCGTCAGAAAATAGAGTACATCCGCCGCTTCCCAAATGATTTCATCTTTTGTTTTGGCGATCACAACTTCTTCGACTTCTTCCAATAGTTTTTCCCGTACCTTTTTATCGGTGAGTGTGGCTGTATATGAATCCGGCCGGGGATTTTCAAAACGATCTTTGATCACACGGTACAGGTCGTTGAGGCTGAAATTTTTATCACCAAAACAGGAATAACTTCCCCGGTGACAGGCAACACCCTGTTGGTGAACTGTTGCCAGCAATGCATCACTATCACAATCATTTCGGATTTTGATCAAATCTTGAACATGTCCCGATGTTTCACCCTTCATCCAGAGTTGATTCCGGGAGCGGGAGAAATAGCACATCCTGCCAGTTTTAAATGTTTTGTACAAAGATTCTTTATTGCTATACGCCAGCATCAAAACCTGCCCGTCGGAATCGCAGGTGATTGTCGGGATGAGATCGGATTTCCAGTTTAGCGATTCAATGAAAGCCTCGTCCAACTTGATTTTGCCAGTATAAATCGCCATGCCCAGTTGTACATCCACCTGCAATTTTGCCAGCTTGCGGATTTCTTCTATTGTAGTCACTCCACCAGCCACAGTCAATTGGTTGGTGGAAATCTGTCGCAGCTTTTCAATTGTGTCCA
>CBFDBN010000266.1:0-5771 GCA_965603055.1 uncultured bacterium
TTTGGCGATGGAGCAACGAGTACAGATCAGAATCCAATGCATCGATATAGGTCGGTTGGGTTGTTTACGGTGATTTTGACGGTTACCGGACCAACTGGTCAGGATAAAGAAACCAAATTGAATTATATCAAAGTATTTGATAAACGATCCATTGTATCGGGGAAAGTGACTTATTATAATCAAGGTCGACAGGTGTCTGAAACAGTATTAAATTTAACTCATGCTGAGGGAACCAGCAAAGACACGACCAATGAAAATGGCAGCTATTATTTTGAAGCCATTCCCAATGGTAATGTTAAATTGGTCCCTTTAAAAAAAGCTAACCAGGAAAATTTTATTACTGGCGTAGATGCTTTATTAATACTTCAACATTCAGCTTTGTTGGAGAATTTGACCGAGGATCAGATATTTGCAGCCGATGTGAATGAAGATGGAGTTGTAAATCACCGGGATGCCGGGGCAATTTTGAATTATTTGGTATTCGATAATGATCATACTGGCAGTACCAGTCAATGGTGTTTTAAACCAGACACATCGGCGTTCGATCTACAAGCCGACACGACCGTT
This sequence comes from uncultured bacterium, assembly GCA_965603055.1. Lineage (GTDB taxonomy): Bacteria > Zhuqueibacterota > Zhuqueibacteria > Thermofontimicrobiales > Thermofontimicrobiaceae > CBFDBN01. The sequence continues at coordinate 568 of CBFDBN010000266.1, forward strand.
GATTTTAAAACATTTTTGTTAGGCGATGTAAATGGAGATTGGCAAAATTTTGAAGAATCAGATCGAAATAATCCCGGGATTGGAAACGAATTTGATACATCAGGAGCTATTTTGAAAATCAACGAACTAAAAGTCTCGGGCTTGAACGAGATTGTAGTACCAATTCGAGTAGAGCAACTCGAAGAAACCTTGCAAACCCTGGTTTTAACTATTGATTATGACCCAATATTTTTAAAATTCCTATCCGCGCAAAAAACAAACCTGATTAATAAATTTATGATTGCTGAATATGGAAACGAGCCGCGAAAAGTACATTTTGCCATGGCTGGCGTGGAAGGGATCAATAAAGAAGGCGATATATCGAATTTATTATTTTCAGTGGAACCGGGGAGTTTTGAAGGTGAATATACTGAATTGGAAATTACCCGTGCATGGATTAATGATAAAAGGGTGGTGAATATTATTAATGGTCGGCTTTATTTCAATGATATTGAATTCGTGAACACTCCTGACAGTTTTACAGTGTACCAGAACCAGCCGAATCCTTTCAACCAATCGACTAAAATTTGTTTTGATCTGCCGCGTGATGCAAAAGTAGAGTTGAAAATTTATAATTTGTTAGGTCAAAAAATAACGACTCTTTTAAAAAATACATTACCAACCGGAAGACATCAAATCACCTGGAATGGAATTGACGGATTTGGAAAACCATTGAAATCAGGCATCTATTTTTACCAGGTAAAAGTGGAAGAAAATGATCCTGAAAATGGGAAATCATACACAGTTATGAAAAAGATGTTTTTATTGAAATAGAAGAAAAATGAAAATAGCATAAACGATTTTGATGTTTTAACGTCAAAACTAATGAAAGTAGAGTGAAATAATAACAAAATATAGGTGATTAAAATGAAACGAAAAATCAAAATATCAGTGTTTATGCTGTTGCTGTTAATTGGTAGCCGAGTTGTGTATGCCCAGGAAAATATTACTGTGGTGACGCCAAGTACCGAAGTGGCTGAAGGTCTGGACTTATATACAGTGGCTGAAATATTCAAAGATTCTGAAAATCTTGAAGAATTTGAACAAGCGCTGAACGATCCCGAACTCGGTATCAACAACCTGGATCTGGATAGAGACGGCTATGTCGATTATATTCGAGTTGTTGAACAAGTCAATGACCACACGCATGTAATTATATTACAGGTGCCGCTTGGAGAGGATGAATTTCAGGATGTCGCTACGATTGAGATCGAGAAGACTGGATATGATAATTACAACATGCAGGTTCGTGGCAATGAAGTCATATATGGAGTTGATTATTATGTGGCACCAGCTTATGTCCATATTCACCGATGGCCAATCATTACATGGATCTATAGACCTTTTTATCGTCCCTATCGGTCAGTTTTTTATTTCGGATATTATCCACATTGGTGGCATCGATATCATCCAGTAACTGTACATGTCTATCACTCTCACACAGCCAGGTATTCGAGAAGAGCGAATTTTCATGTAACCCGGGTAAATAGAGTAACGACTGTCCATGAAGTCAATTATAAGTCACGCAACTCTCCCCGGGTTGAAAAGAATGTGAAAAATAGTCATCCCAGCCCTGGACCTGACAGAATCAAGAGAACGACAACTCCACAACCTGAAAGAAGAAAAGTAACAATGAAAAGAGACGTGGATGAGGCGTATAAGAATGGAAGTAATCGAACAAGCAATAGTGAAGTAAGGCGATCCACCAAACCAACTGTGAAAAATAACACTCCCGTCAGGAGTGACGCAAGGAAAATAATCAAACCAAAAGTAAAGAGAAGCACACCAGTCTATCGTGAAGTAAAGAAAACAACTAAACCAAAAGTAAAAAGAAGCACATCAATCAAGAGTGACTCAAGGAAAATAACTAAATCAAAAGTAAAGAGAAGCACACCAGTCAAGAGTGACTCAAGGAAAATAACTAAACCAAAAGCAAAGAGAAGCACACCAGTCAAAAGTGAAGTAAAGAAGCCGTCTAAACCAAAGGTAAAAAAAAGTACGACTGTTAAGAACGGGGTAAGGAGAACTTCAAAACCAAAGGTAGAAAAAAAGACAACCGTCAAGAAAAACAACAAAAATAGAACAGCTAAGAAGAAAAGTAATTAATCAAAACATTATCTCATCATTAATGATTTTGTTGATTCATTGCAGTTTCAAAGATTAAAAACCGCCAGTTATAGCACTGGCGGTTTTTTTTTAAAGAAAGAAAAAAAGTCTTGACATTTTAAAAAAAATTATTATTTTAAGAATAAGAAAATTATAAATATAACAAGAATTGAAAATAGGAGGGTCAAGATGAACAAAATGAACGTAAAAAGTTTAAGTCTTTTGATTCTTATTCTATTTATTATTTTTGGATGTGCAGCACTTACAAAACATGGACAATTAGAAAGTGACGCCCGTGACCACTATTCGGCAGGTCGACATGATAAAGCCGTATTTGATTGCGCTGCGGCTCTAAAATTGAAACCAGATTATGAAAAAGCTCAAACCTTGATACAAGAAGCGTTTAAGGCAGGAATGACTTCTCACCAGAACAAGATAAATGAATTGAAAGCATCAGTTGAAAAATTCAAATGGGATAAAATTGTATCGGAGTATGAGGCTTTAAATAAAATCAATCAAGTCATAAGTGATCTTCCGGTTCTCCAAAATAAAAAAACTCAAGCAATCATAACGTTTGATACCAGGGAATATTCTAATGAATTATCGAATGCTAAAGTGCAGGCAGCAGAAATTCACTATCATGAAGGTCTTGGATTGTCGCAAAACAAAAACGTTGATATTCAGAAACAAGCAGCTAAAGAATTTAAGACCGCAATGAGTTTCATAACTGATTATAAGGATGCTGCCGCTCTATATGAACAGGCACGAAAAGGTGGTATAAAGAGGCTGGCAATTATACCATTTGAAGACAATAGTGGTAAAGGGGGGAGGTATGGCGATTTATCAGGAATGATTGTAGATGATGTGGTAACTGATGTTATGACTGATGAATCAGCAATGGAATTTTTAGAGCTCGTTTCTCGAGACCAGCTCGAAAAAGTCATGCACGAACAAAAGTTGGGAATATCAGGCTTGGTTGATGAAGAAACTGCGGTGGAATTGGGAAAAGTTCTCGGTGTTCATGAAATACTCACCGGGAAGATAACTCAAATAATCCATATTCCTGAAAAGACAATTAGAAAGAATTTAAAAAAGAAAAAAAATGTTGTTGTGAAAAAAGAAAAATATAAAGATTCAAAAGGAAAGACGAAAACAAGGGATATTCGTGGAGATGTTTTTGCAAATGTGACGATCCACACCAAAACCGCGGGCAGTAATATCACCGGTTCATATAAAATTATTGATGTAACAACTGCTAAGCTAATAAAAAGCGAGACTTTTACCGATAAATATGATTTTAAACATGAATGGGCGACGTATACTGGTGACGAAAGAGCTTTGGATTCGAAATCAAAGAAACTTGCCAGCAAGAGTGAGGTACGAGCTCCGGTGGCAGAAGAGCTAATCCAAAGCGCAGCTAAAAATCTATCTCAATCTTTAACAAAAACCTTAAAGGATTATGTTAGATAAATGAAGAATAAAACCTGCTACAATCGGAGAGGATTTATTAAATCCTGTTCCGGGCTTTTTATTGGAACTTATCTCATTTCTGGAAGCGATTTTCGGTTGGGCAGTCAAAAAAAGGAAGAGCTTTGGGGCGAATTTACCGAGGAAGAAATTAAAATAATTCAAACATCTGAAATGGCTAAGAATATTTTGAATTATCCGGAACAAGGCTTTAGTTGTGCAAGCTCGATATTGTCCTGTTCGCTAAAATTTTTAGGTAAGCCTCAAGAAATATCCCATACAGCTTCATCATTCGGTGGGGGCATTGGGAGGTCTGACCTTTGTGGCCTTTTAACTGGAGGGCATATAGCAATTGGTGTATCTGCTGGAATGATCCACAGCGATGTGAAGCAGAGACAAAAGTATGCTCGAGAGATTTCAAATCAATATTGGGATTGCTGGGAATCTATTGCGCCAATACATTGTAAACAGTTAAGATCCAAGTATGACAGGGAAGGTTATTTGCGAATGTTACAACGGATTGCGGTTAAAATAGAGGAGTTGATTAAGCCTGCCCTCAAAATTCAACTGCCCCACTAATCCGATGACTATTCCCGAGGTCGTAACTAACAAAAGCATAATCGACGTGAAACCAGAATAATTTAAACCCTGCTCCAGCCGTGAAATTTCTATTCTGGATACCGAATCGCAGGGAAAAGGTATTTCGGAGATTAATTTCACCGCCCAGGTGATTCGAAGATTCGTAACTATTCTCCCGACCAAGCGACAGCGTGACCAGGCTATTTAAAAATGGAAGTCTTTCAGAATAAGACATACCGATTAGCAAATTTAAAGGCAGTTGATCCTTTGTTTGATTGGCAGTGTTCCACCGGACCGTTGTTCCAGAAATATCCTGAAGATTGATCCCAAAAGAAATATTTCTTTGTTGAAAGCTTTCGTTTGAAGCCATTCCAATAAAACTGAGTTTGATTCCAATATCCAGTCCCTGCCCATTTCCCTCTGCCATATCCAATTTTTGAGCAATATATTTATAACTCACCCCGATACTGAATCGTGTCGGGATTATCATCGGCATCAAACCCCCGCCAATTGCCAGATCAAAATCAAAGCCTTTGCCAAAGGATAAGAAGAATGCATCTTCAATATCACCGAAATAGCCCTCTGCTGTGCCAGTCGATCTCAAGTCAGGATTCAGAAAGCGATCGTATTTTGTGCCTTTCAACTCCGAATAACGGGGAATATCATCCACCGATAATCGAATCCAGCTAACTCCGAGCCCCAAATTACTACCGACTTTGAATGACAGGTTGGCAAAATTATGATGCGCTAAATTATTGAACATCTGCACATGACTGAATAAAACCTGGTGTTTGGACAAATTCCCCAGCCCGGCAGGATTCCAATAACTGGCCGTCCCATCATCCGCAACAGCCACAAAAGCCCCACCCATTCCAAGCGCCCGAGAGCCAACGCCAATTCGAAGAAATTCTGCCGCGTATTTACCCGCATAAACATGGCTGGAGATCCCCAAAACAAAAATTGTTATAAGCAGCTTTATTGTTTTTTTTATAGACACTTAACTTCCCAAATTA